>JAUXGW010000056.1 GCA_030621865.1 Actinomycetes bacterium | reverse complement strand
GGCTCGAGCCAGCGACCGTGGTAATCCGCGTGCGCAACCAGGACGTCTCGACCGTCCGGCCAGCGCCGGACACGTATCGCCGCGCGACCCCTGTCCCACTCGTCGGGTTCATAACGAATCCAGGCCAGAGGCTGATCAGGAGTTGCCCGGCTTGCGGCCTCTTCGATCGCTTCGGTGATCCTCCACCTCTGTTCGGTGGGAATGTATTGCCACGTGATCGAGTGCTGGATGATCGTGGACACAGGCTCCCCCGATTCAGGCTCCCCCGATTCAGGGCTGCCAAGTTCCGCGGCCAGGCTTTCAGCGGTGTCTGCTGCTCTCACGAGGTGGACCGGATTCTCCCTGGCGATCTCGAGTACCGCCCTGGTGCGTGCAATCCGCTCCGCCTGGTCGGGCCAGAGGAAACAGAGAAGCGTGAGTGCACCTTCAGGTGTTGACGCGTCCACGGGATGCGGATCGATTCCGATCAGCTCGGTCGGGACCGGTAGCTCTCCCTTTGATTCCAGCGGGGATCGCAGGTCCGGGCGGAGATGAACGACACCGGCCGGATCCCCGAACAGGGTCCCACCCAGATCGATCCGGAATCGGTTGAGGTGCAGGTTCAGTCCACCGGCTGAACCGAGTTCGATGATCCGGGCCGCCGGCATGTCTGCCGCCAACTGCGCCAGGGAAAGCCCCGAAGACCTGCCAACCTCGTTGGTCTGGAGTTCCCTGTCGAGTCCCTGCACGATCTCGGAGATGTGATCGGAGAGAAGGTCACTCCACAGCGCTTCCAGTTCGCCATCGGTTGAAGGGACGACTCCGCCGCAGCTCGGAAGAGCCGTCGCCCACGACTCAGCCCTTCCCGACAGGGCAAGACGGTGGGCGGCTCCCACCATGCGCAGCGGTCCCGCCTGACCGAATCTCAGGTTGGATCGCTGCTCCATCACCTCCCAGGAACGGCCACCTGTGCGGATGTCCATCGCGATCAGGGGAAGAAGTCTCCCGTAGAGGTCCGATCCGAGCTCAGCACACACCAAGGCCTGCTGATCGAAACGGTCGGCCCACACGCTGCGAAGATCGTCAGGCAACGGGTACGCCGTCTTCGATCCGATGGGGAGCTCTGGCCCGCGAGAAATTCCAGTCCGACCAGCGCGGGTTGTTGAGCCGTTTTCGGTACTCGGTGGTATGTCCGATCCAGTTGTTGGTGATTCGCCCGGAATCCGTTTTGTACCAGGAGTCACAACCGGTGGCCCAGACAGTGTCAGCCGAACGACGGACCATCTCTTCATCCCAGCGCCGCATCGCTGACTCGGAAACCTCCAAGGAATCACACTCGCGCTCGGCCAGCTGTTCGAGAGCGGCAAGGACATAACCCACCTGCTGTTCGATCATGAACAGGATCGAGTTGTGGCCGAGGTTCGAGTTGGGTCCGTAGAGCAGGAACATGTTCGGGAATCCCGTTACGGCCAACGACATGTAGGCAACCGCTCCGTCGGCCCAGACTTTGTTGAGGTCAGCTCCATCCCTGCCGGTGACCACCATCGGCGTGAGGAAGTCGGTGGACTTGAATCCTGTGCCGAGGATGAGGGTGTCGGCTTCAAACCTGGAGCCATCGGCCGTCACGATGTGGTTGGCGTCAACATGGTCAACCGGGTCGGTCACGACGGACACGTTCGGTCGTTTGAGGGCTGGATACCAGTCGTTCGAGAGGAGTATTCGTTTGCAACCGGGCTGATAGTCAGGTGCCAGGGCGTCAAGGGGAAGATCCTCATCCACCAACACTTCGAGCTCTTTGCGAAACTTCTTCTGGTAGTACTTGCCAATCGCTGAACCCCGCCGCATCACAGCGAACCGGGCCTCCAACCGCCAGTAGGTCCATTGGCGATATGCCTCGCGTACACCCGGAATTCGGGCAAATGCGGTGAGTTCCCAGTCCTTGAATTCGCGGTCGGCCTTCGGACCCACGTAGTTGGCAGATCGCTGGAACAACGTGAGCTGTTCGGCCTGCTCGGCCACCGGAGGGACGAATTGAATGGCAGATGCACCGATTCCGATCACCGCAACCCGCTCTCCACGCAGGTCATGATCGTGATTCCAGCGGGCCGAATGGAACATCTCACCCGTGAACCCGGACAGCCCCCCGATGTCCGGGATGTTGGGAACACTGAGTTGGCCGAGACCGTTGACCACAACCTGTGCTTCGATCTCGTCTCCACTGGTGGTCAATATCGACCAGCTGGAACGGTCCTCGCTCCAGGTCAGGCTCGACACCTCGGTGTTCAGCCGCAGGTGATGTGTCAGGGAGAACCGGTCGACCATGGACTCGAAGTAGCTGAGAATCTCCGGCTGCTTGGCCCACTTGCGGCTCCAGCCAGGATTCGGTGCGAACGAGAAGCTGTAGAGGTGTGATGGCACGTCGCAAGCCGAATCCGGATAGGTGTTGTCCCGCCAGGTCCCGCCCACTCCATCAGACTTGTCGAGCACCAGGAAGTCACGAATACCCTCCTGGGCCATGCGAGCCGCCATGCACAGTCCGGCGGCACCTGCTCCCACCACCACGACCCGGAAGTGCTGCGGCTGTTGTCGGGAATCGTGGGCCATGCGGTTCAGGGTAGACCGGAGTTGATCAGGCCGTGCCCGGGAACAAACCAGCCCGCGAGAGCAGTCCCGGAGCCTCATGGCCGATGAGTTCATCGGTCTGCATCCATTCCACCGACTCGATCAGGGAGGCCAGGTCAATGCCGGTGGAGAAACCCATACGGTCGAGCATGTAGGCCACGTCTTCAGTGGGAACGTTGCCGGTGGCATTGGGCGCGAACGGGCAACCGCCGATGCCTCCGAGTGAGGCGTCCACCACCCGAATGCCCTCCTCCACTGCCGCAGCCACATTGGCGATACCGGTGTTTCGCGTGTTGTGGAAGTGCACCCGCAGATCCTGTTTTGTGCCGGCGCCTGCAATTGCTGCGCGGGCGGCATCGACGCGCTCGCGGACATCGGTGGGTGACGCAACACCAATCGAGTCGGCCAATGCGATTTCCACCCCTCCCAGCGCGGCACAACGTCCGACGATGTCGGTGAGTCGAGCCACAGGCATCTCGCCCTCATAGGGGCAGCCGAAGCTGGCAGCGAGGGTCACGCTGGCAGGGACGCCGGCGTCTGCCGCTGCGGCTGCGATCTCACCCCACACCTTGATGCCCGTGGCCGTGTCGGTTCCCTGGTTCTTCTCGCTGAACGTGTCACTGATCACCACCACCGCATTGACCTCGTCACATCCGGCGGCGAGTGCCCGGTCCAGACCGCGACGGTTGAGCACCAGGCCGATGAAGGACGCTTCGGCCATCGCAGACCCGGCGCCGGCGAGGATTCTTCGGGCCAACAACTCAGCCATCAGGTCATCGGCATCAGCCATCTGGGGCACCCGTTCGGGATTCACGAAGCTGGTTGCCTCAATCCGCCGGACACCGGCACTGACGAGCCGCTGGATCAACGAGAACTTGGCAGCTGTGGAGACCACGACTCCATCACTTTGGAGACCATCGCGGGGTGCCACGTCAACGATCGTGATCGATTCAGTCATGTCGCAACCGTACTCGTCGCCAAATCGATTCGACTCGGGGCGGAACGCGGTTCCACCGGGGGTATCGTCAGCGCCATGCGCAAGCTGATTCGTGCCGGGCTGCAAATGCCGTTCTTCTCACTCCCGACGGTCGCAGCGGAGGGGATTTTCGAACACACCGCTTCGATTGCGCAGTGCGCAGACCAGGAGGGTTTCGACGCATTGTTCGTGATGGACCACTTCTTCCAGTTGCCATTCCTCGGCGGACCAACCGAGCCGATGCTGGAGGGCTACTCCCTTCTCTCTGCGTTGGCGGCGCGCACCAGATCGGTCCGTCTGGGAACTCTCGTCACCGGAGTCACCTACCGGAATCCCGCACTCCTGGCGAAGACCATCACCACGCTCGACATCATCTCGGGTGGCAGGGCAATCGCCGGCCTCGGAGCAGCCTGGTACGAAGAGGAACACGAGGCGTTCGGATTCGACTTCCCGTCGACAGCCGAACGTTTCGAACTGCTCGAGAACACCGTGGACATCGTCGAAGCGATGTTCAAGGGCGAAACTGACGTCTCGGGACCCGTGGCGAGCATTTCGGGTGCCCACAACGTCCCGGCGCCGCTGTCCCAGCATGGTCCGCCAATTCTGATCGGCGGAGCCGGCGAGCGCCGGACTCTTCCCCTTGCGGCCAGGCGGGCTGACGCATCCAACTTCAACTGCACCATTGGCGAAGCGCCACAAAGGCTCGAGGTACTCAAGGATTACCTGAACGCCGAGGATCGCGATCGGGACGAACTCAACGTCACGCTCCTTTGCTCGGTTGTCACTGCCGACACGGACTCCGATGCCGAGGAGAAGTTCCGGGCCATGGCGGCCGAGCGCGGCATGGATCCGGGAATGCTCGACAATCCAGAGGTCCGGAGCGTCTTTCTGGACCGAATGATGGTTGGTGGCATCGACAAGGTCGGCGCGCAGATGAACTCACTTTGTGGTCCCGATGGTCTCGACGGGATCATTGCCATGCTCCCCGCAGACGCGTCCGACCCCACTGGTCCCACGCTGCTGGCAAAGGTGTTTCGTTCTGCCGGCCTCATGGACTGAGTTTCGCCAGGAGCGAAGGCCCCCTGAAGAGGAGGCCCGGGAGAGGGAAGCTCAGTCAGCACCGTTGAGAAAGGCCACCGCAATCGCCGCGTGGACCGCGATTCCCGCAGCCATCGAAGGTTCGTCCAGAACCATCAGGTTCGAGTGGCAACTGGGAGCAGAAAACGGATCCGGGTTCTCCGGAGGACAGGCTCCCAGGAACACCATTGCCCCGGGAATCCTGTTGAGCACGTAGGAGAAGTCCTCCGCTCCCATCACGGGGGCGGGAACCTGGAAGAACTTGCCCTGGCCAATCGCGGCTTCCACTGCGTTCTGGGCGAACTCGACAAAACCCGGGTTGTTCGAAGTGACCGGATATCCCTCAGCGACATTCACTTCCACCTCACAGTCGTGGGCAGAAGCCACACCCTCGGCAACGCGCCTGATCGATGCCCAGACGACATGACGCACAGACTCGTCCACAGTGCGCAAGGTCCCCGACAATTGAGCGGTTTCGGGGATCACATTGTGGGTGGTGCCCGCCGAGATCTGCGCCACAGTGAGAACCGCCGGATTGAAGGCATCCACAGCGCGCGTGATCATCGTCTGCAGGGCAGTCACGATCTCGCAGGCAACCGGTATGGGATCGGTGGCCCAATGCGGCGTGGAGGCGTGACCACCCTTGCCGATTATCCGGATGTCGAACTCATCGGCGGCGGCCAAGAGGGGTCCCGGTCTCGAGGCAACCAGACCCGGGAACAGGTTGGGAGCCACATGAATCGCAAAGGCTGCGTCAACACCATCGAGGACACCTTCGTCAACCATCAGGGCCGCACCACCGTCATGCTCCTCACCCGGCTGGAACATGAACCGGACACGGCCACACAGGTCAACCCGATTGTCGACCAGGAGCCTCGCTGCACCCACCAACATCGCGGTGTGAGCGTCGTGGCCACAGGAGTGCATGCGGTCATCGTGACGGGACTTGAACTCGACGCCTGTGTCTTCGTGCATCGGCAGCGCATCCATGTCGCCGCGCAACAGGATGGTCGGACCCGCTCTACCGGTGTCCAGGTCCGCAACAACGGAGCTGAGGCCTGTCCCGGTACTCACTTCCAGGCCGAGGCCATCGAGACTCTCCAGGACGGCCGCCTGGGTCAACGGGAGATCCAACCCGAGTTCTGGCTCTCGGTGGATGCGGCGCCGCAGGGCAACAACTTCCGGAAGTTGGTCCTCTGCCGCCGGAAGCAGATCCGACAGGGCCGGCTGAAGGTCTTCGAGTGATGTCATGCGGTTCCCAACAGGCTGAGCACGATGCCCACTTGTGCCAGGTGATAGGTCACCATTATGTACACCCGGCCGTTGGGGATGTCCTTGACGAATCTGGTCCAGCCGATCAGCGAGTCGGAAAGACAGAACAGGGTTGCGCCAACGATCGCCGCGGGCCGGAAGGTACCGGTGGCGAACATGAACATCACCGAAATCGCCGTGATGTACAGGGCCACCGGGACACCGAGGGAACGGTTGGACTCCACTGCGCCCGTCACGATCCTCACTCCGAGGCGACGGAACACGATCACCGCAATCAACAGCCCGGCTATGAACGGCAGACCGATGATTCCCATCAGCATGAACCCGACAGCGTAGAAAAGGTGGGCAACCAGGAACGCAGCGAGGCCGGGAACGAACCTGTCCTTCAGCATGAGGAAGACGTCGCCAATGAGCGAGGCGACAAGGCCGGCGAGGATCAGCGGCCGCGCCGTCGCGGGGTCGGGTGTGCTCATGGCCAGGGTGGCGGCAATGAGTATCACCATCACCAGTGGCTTGAGTACGTACTCGGCGCTCCGGTTCTCGGTGTATACCGCCCACCAGTCGGCGACAGCAATCAGCAGCGCGAGGCCGATCAGGTAATAGAACATGATCCGCCAGTGTGGACCAAGCGCGGTGTCCGGTGACAGTCGAAGGTGTGCCCGGACGCCTCGAAAGTGCCGACTACTGGTCGAACAGTTCCAGCATCGAGTCCCACGCCAGGGTCTCGGCCAGTTTCATCCGGGCGCGGATTGCCAACCTCGGGCGGTTCACTCCCAGGGCAGCCCGGCACTCATCACCTCGCTTGAACAGCGCAACAAAGCGGCCTTCGGCCACAGATCCATCCACAACATGAACCTCATCGCCCGGATCGGCTCGGCCGGCCATCTGGATCTTTGCGTCGTACTGATCGGACCAGAACCACGGAACGGTGGAAAAAGCGCCTGGATCCTCACCTGCGCCGATCTCGAAAAGCATCTGCTTGCCGGCGTGTGTGCCCTGTTCCAGAGCGCTCTCCCACTGCTCCACGCGCATCCGCTCGCCGTTGAACGAACCATTCGGCCATGAAGCACAATCCCCGGCAGCCAGCACCTTCGGCGCCGCACGCAGTGATTCATCACAGCGAATCCCACCTCCCTCTTGCGGGGGAAGCAGCGCCAAGCCGCTGTCTTCGAGCCAGGACACCTCGGGGACTGCACCAATACCAATCAGCACGACCTGGGCCGCAATCTCGCAGCCATCTGTGAGAGTGACTCCCCGAACCGCACCGCTGGCGTCGGCGAGAAACGAATCCAGGCCGACTCCCAGTCGAACATCCACTCCGTTGTTGCGGTGCAGATCGGCCACGAAGGAGCCCAAGTCGGCCGGCAGCACCCGTTGAAGGGGAACCTCGGTGGCTTCCACCATGGTCACCTCGAGGCCGCGGCCCCGGCAGGTGGCAGCAACTTCGGCGCCAATGAATCCGGCACCGATCACCAGCACGCGCTCAGGCCCGCGATCCAACTCATCACGCAGTGCAAGGGAATCCGCGCCGGTGCGGAGTACGAACACACCACTGGGTACCTCGCCGGGTATCTGGCGGGGGACAGAACCCGTGGCAATCACGATTCCTGCGGCCGAGATCGTTGAACCGTCGGAGAGGCTCAGTTGAAGCGAGTCCGGATCCAATCCCACCGCTGAAACACCCAGGCGAAGATCAACGTCCAACTCCGACATGTTTCGTGCCATCGGCAGCCCGGCGCGATCAAGATCCCACTCACCGGCAAGAACCTGCTTCGACAGTGGAGGCCGGTCGTGGGGCATCTCGGGTGATGAATCCAGGACCACCACGGGACCGGCATACCCACCGGACCGCATGGACTGGACGGCGCTCATCCCCGCAAGGGAGGCGCCGACCACGACGAGGGGCTTCACCCCTCGATTTCCAGCGCCTGCTTTGGACAGCGCCGAACAGCTTCTTCCATCTTGGGACGCAACTCTTCGGCCGGCTCATCGGTGAGCAGGTAGAGGTTGTCGTCGTCGCGAACTTCGAACACTTCGGGGGCCACGGCCATGCAGATGGCGTTGGCTTCGCAAAGGTCATAATTGACGTTGATCTTCATGCCACGGACTCTACAAGCCCCACCGAGTTCCGACCACACCCCTATAGCGGGCATGCTTGAGGCATGGGAGAGCCGGACCTGAAGCTGCGAAGACGTCCGGTCCAGGCCCGCGGACGGGAACGATTCAACAAGATTCTCGACAGTGGACGAGAACAGCTCTCAGAGGTCGGAACCGACGGATTCACCCTCGAACATGTGGCGGCGAATGCTGCGGTTCCGATCGGCTCGGTTTATCAGTTCTTTCCCAACAAACACGCGCTGATCGGCGAACTCTCGGCACAGGACACCCGAGCCATCGCGTCGGAAATCCGCGACGCGGCATCGGGATTTCCCAGCGATCACTGGCAGAGCAGCACCGATGACCTGATCGACAATCTGGCAGACCTCTGGCGTCGCGATCCAACCCGTCGACACGTCTGGTTGGCCATGCAGGCCACCGGCGCCACCCGTGCCCTGCTGGCCGAACAGACACAGCAGATCATCGCTGAAGTCGTGCCGCTGATCAGTACCCTGATGCCGGCCCGGTCCGGACGGCGCATACGCACCGTCGGCGAAGTCGTCGTGCAGATGTGCCAGTCCCTGCTGCATTTCTCGGTTCACGACGACAAGCCGCATCCGGCAGCCGTCCGGGAGTTGAAAAGGGCGCTCAGGTCCTACCTGCGGGCAGTGGCCCTGGATTCCTCAGGTTGACGATTCCATCCGACAGGTTGTCCGCGGGTGCTGGATCAGCGGGAAGTTCGTCTTCTCCCAATCTGGTTCCCAGTACCCGGGCTATCGCCAGCCTGACTTCGCCGGCCTGAATCACTTCGTCCACGGAACCAACCTCCTTGGCGCGATGAACATCGTGAACCTGGTCGAACCGCTTGGCGACCTCGCGCACGGCAAGCCGTTGCAGATCCAGCGGCGGGTCTGGCATCTGCTTCAGCTCGGCTTCGACCTCGCGCACCTCGCGACGCAGCACCACCTCGGCCGCAGCTGTCCCCCCGATGACCGAGACCTTGGTTCCATCCACCGCTGCGATGTGCAGATTCGGATTCAGTTGCTTGTTGAACACCACATAGGCACCGCCATGGAAACGCCCGATCACGATCACCACGAGGGGACCCTCGAAGTTCACCACAGCCCGGGCCAGTTCGGCGCCGTGCTCGAGCTGGATGTTCATCAACGAATCCTGCGAGCCATCAAAGCCCGCAAGGTTCGCGAGCATGACAGCCGGGCGCCTGCCGCTGGCGTGGTTGAGCGCTCTGGCAATCTTGCGCGAGGCCTGCGGATACAAGGTGCCGGCGGCTTCCCAGCGACCGTCCGCAAGCCTCGGCCGCGAGTCGATTCCCATGAGGCTCACCGGCCAGCCATCGATCCTCGTGTCCCACACACATGCACCGCTGGCTCCGGTCATGTCGGACCAACGCTTCAGCTTGGGTGCATCGCGGTCGATCACCGCGTGCATCACGGCTTCGATGTCGAATCCCTTCATCCGGTCGGGGTTGTCGGTCGCGCGGAGAATCTCACCAACGGTGGAAACCGCGCCGCCGGGTGGTTCATGTCCGATGTAGGGATCCGCACAGACGTCTCTGGACGGCTCATCAGATGTCCGGGCCTGCAAAGGCCGCTCCGCGGAGGTGTTGCACAGGCCGTGATGGGTCAGGATCAGTTCGAAGGCCGAGATCAGATCGTCTGCTCGATGGTGAGCCTGACCGTTGCCGGACATGATTCCGGTTCCGCCAAGGTCGTGATCCGTACTCTCACTAACTCCACCCGCCTGGGCAAGTGCGCGACGGCCCGTGAGCACCATGGACGTTCCTTCCACCATCACCAGAAGCCCGGCGCAATGCATCAGCATCGTCGCCTCGGCGTTCCAGTAGCTCTGCGCACCCACGTTGATGCCGGCAACCACGATCACCACCTCGCCGCCGGTCTGGGTGAACTCCACCAGACGGCGGACCACTGCGGCACACCAGTCCATGTTCTCGGTTCCCGAAGTCATCGAGATGCGGGCACCGCTGCTGACAGCCACCCACTCGAGGGGCAAACCTTCACGCTCGGCCAGATCAATCGCGGCGATGATCCGACGGCACTCTGGTTCCGCCACCGCTCCCAGCGACTTCGTGGAATCCCCGCAAAGCCAGATTCGCTCAATTGCATCCGGGTGCGGCGCCAGCTCGTGGGAGATGCGGCCAACCACCACCGCGGCGGAGCGATCCTCCGGTCGGCCTGAGGCGACCACGAGTTGTTCCGGATCCTCGGGATGGAGATCGAGTTCCGTGAACCTGGCGCCATCGGTGAAATCGTGGAGCCGTCGGTCATCTCCGAGGCCGCACAAGGTTTCGATGATCTCATCAGGGTTCGGAGTGCGAACCGGTGAGCGCTCCTCGATGCGCACGACTTCTGCACCGTCCGGGACCACGCTGCCCACCTCGGGCAGCCAACTGACCTTGCCGGAGCACTCTGCATGAACCGGAGATTCACATTTCATGGTCTCGAGAATCATCACGAGGTCGCCCTCGGCGACCATGTCACCCACACCGACCCGGTGAGCGACAACGAGACCCGGCATGGCGGTGCGTTGGCAGTGCTGGATCATCGGTCTTCCCCCACTGTGTTGTTGGTACTGGTGTTGTTGTCGGTACTGATCACAACCATGGCCGCTGCCATGGAATCCTCGTGTGTGATCGATAGATCCACGCGGATGTCGCCCAGGGATTCGCGAACTCGATCCGCAGTTGCACCCCTGGGATGCAGAGATGGCCGGTCCCACGGGTCCTTGCAGATCTCCAGGCCGAGCCAGTCAACCTCGGTCATCACCGGAGGACTCCCGGCACGAGCCGAGGACCAAGCCTTGACGAAGGCTTCCTTCGCCGCGAATCGCGCCGCCAGATGCCGTGAGCGAGCCGAGCTGTAGCAATGAGCTGAGCGTGCAGCCTCTTCTGCGGCGGCCAACTCCTGCGGCGTGAAGGTTCCGTCTGGAAAAGTCGTGCCGGGCAGCGACAGCTGCCTGGAGAACGACTCCACCTCCACGAGGTCGATGCCCACTCCCAGAACAGACATCAGGCACTCCCTTTCGCAGCGGAGTTCGATGCATAGACACCATCAACGAGGCGGGCAGTCGGGCCGGTCAGGATCTCCACCTCGTTGCGGCGTTGTTCGGTGTAATCCTCGCCCTCCAACCGCCTGGCCTTGCGCCGCTGATAGGCAGGGCCGCCACCGAAGGCGTCCCAACGTCGTTGATGGTCGGAAACCTCCGTGCGGCGGGCAACCTCTGCGAGATACCTCTCGCGTTCGGGTGCTTCCAGGGCTGCGGAGAAAGCGGCCGGATGGACCAGGAGGACAGCTGCTGACACGTGTCCGAACCCGAGGCTGGTGAGCATCGCTGCCCTTGGTGTTTCGCCCAGTTGCAGTGGACGATCGTCAACCGTCAGCCAATCGCGCTCCACGTCTGGATCGACACAATCCAGGTTCGCATTGCCGGGGACAATCCCGGTGGAGAACACATCGCAGAGACCTGCAATCTGCCAGGCCGCAGCACCACCCTTGGCGTGACCGGTCAGGTGTTTCTGTGAAATCACCCGCAGCGGATTGCCGGGGGTTCGCCCGATCTGGCGTTGCAGGACCTCATGGATTTCCGCCTCGTTGGGATCATTGGCCCTGGTGGACGTGTCGTGTTTGGAAACGACGGCGATGTCATCAGCACCAAGACCGTGTGCGGCCAGGGCCCGGGCCAGGGGAGATTCCCCGGCGCCCATCCCGACTGACAGCAGACCAAGTCCCGGCGCCGGGATCGATGTCTGAACACCATCGGAGTGGCTGCGGGCCATCCCGACAACCGCCTTCACCGGCAGACCCAGCTTGCGGGCAATCGAACCACGGCAGATCAGCATGGCGCCGCCGCCC
Source organism: Actinomycetes bacterium (assembly GCA_030621865.1). GTDB lineage: Bacteria > Actinomycetota > Acidimicrobiia > Acidimicrobiales > Microtrichaceae > JAHRAZ01. Next base: position 707 of record JAUXGW010000056.1, on the reverse strand, counting down.
TGGCTTTCGACGAATCCGGCCCGGGCACGGTCACCCGGACGGGAGAGCTCGGACGGGTCGAAACCTGCCGCGAGCATCTCTTCGCTCGAAGCGGTGGCAGCCATGTCGGCGAAGCCGATGATGCCTTCAGGACCGAGATCGTCGATTCCGCCACCAATGATCACGTCGGCTTTGCCGACACTGATCAGGTCGACTGCCGCCTCGAGGCTCACCGCCGCTGTTGCACATGCAGCCACTGGATGGACCATTGGCCCGTAGCCGCCCACGTAGGACTGCATCGCATGGGCTGCGGGCACGTTTCCGAGCGCCTCCTGAAGCATGTCATTGGCGTGTGGCACTCCACGGAAGGGATCCATGTACATGGCACGAATGCTCTGCATTCCACCCATGCCGGTTCCTTGAGTGCTGCCCAGCCGGGATGGATGCACCTCACCGAGCAGTTCCTCGGGATCGGTGCCGGCATCGCGGAACGCTTCCGCTGTGATCAACATCGACCATGCAGCCAACGGGTCCACGGCGGATGCAATCTCAACAGGCAGGCCCAAGGTCTCCGGGCTCATTCCTTCCGGAATCGCAGCGGTTACACCACGCGGAAGATCCCGGATCTGCGGCACGCGGATCGGACTGCCCTTGGGCAGGGTCACGCTCCATTTGCCGTCGCTGTTGTCCAGGGTGGCACCCGGAACCGCAGCGAGGACTCCGCGGGC
>JAUXGW010000294.1 GCA_030621865.1 Actinomycetes bacterium | reverse complement strand
CCTTGCTGTTCGGGAAGGTCACGGTCGCCGGGACGATTGTCGCTTGCCCGGGTGATGCCTTGCTGTTCGGCAAGATCACGGTTGCCATGAAGATCGTGGTTGTCCGGATGGTTCGCTGCCAACCGGGTGGTTCGTGGCTGACCCGGGTGGATCGCGGTTGCCCGGGTGGACAATCACTGTCTGTGGCCTTTCAGTCGCAGCGGTGCAGTCTGTACCGTCGGTGTTCGATGCCGGACGCCCCCAGCTCCCGAGACCGGGCCTCACTCGTCAGAGTGATTGCCGCGGCAGTTCTGATCATCCTCACTTCGCTGACTTTCGCAATGCTCGCCTCTCGAATGGTCGGCGCCGGGGAAGTTGCAAAGGAAGTCGATCAAGCCCCCGCTGACGCCGCCACCGGAGTGAATTCCGCAGCTTCGAACACGACAACGCCTGATTCCGCCCCGCCGCACTCCACAGCTCTGCAGTCCACAGTCCTGCAGTCCACAGTCCTGCAGTCCACGGTCCCGGCAATCACATCCACAGAGACCACCACGTTCCCGAATCCCACGGCCCCGGCAGCCAAATCGCCAAACATCACCACGGCGGCACCAGATGGGACGGTGGTGACCTTTGGTGAATCGCCGGGTGCGTTCCCCTCCGACCGATCAGGTGCGGGACCGCTTGTGCCAGCTCTCGCATTGTTCTCCCTGGGATTGTTGGTGACAGGCGCAGTGATTCTTGGGAGAAGCTGTCTGGACAATCGACCCGATGCTGTGACGGTCGGATCAGATCGACGTGAAGCCACTGGACGCGACGTTGCTGAGTGAGAACCATTGATCCGGCGGACAGTTCCCTGCGAGTTGAGTAGTTCCCAACGAATGACATCCAATGAATGACATCCCATGAATGACATCCCGAGTTCCCCAGACAATTCCCAATCCCGCGATGGTCGACCTGGCGCGGCCCAGCCACACGCCGACCGGCCCGATATCGACCGGCCCGGTGCCGACGATCCGGATACCCGCGATCCAGGTGTCGACCGTCCAGGTGCCGACGATCCAGGTGCCGGCGATCCCGATGCCTACTATCCGGATGACGACTATCCAGGTGCCGAACAGGTGGAGGAGGTCCGACGCATCGTCGAGCAGTCGTCCAGGATTCTCGTGCTGACTGGTGCGGGGATTTCCACCGAGTCGGGCATTCCCGATTTCCGGGGTCCCAATGGCGTGTGGACCAAGGATCCCGACGCCGAGAAGTACTCCACGATCGAGTACTACATGAACGACGAGAATCTCAGGATTCGCGGCTGGTCCCGACGGGTCGACAATCCCACTTGGGGCGCCGAACCGAATACGGGTCACCAAGCGGTGGTCGCTCTCGAACGCTCGGGCAAGGTCCATCTCCTGGTCACCCAGAACGTCGACGGGCTGCATCTGGAGGCCGGCAGCGACCCGGAACGAGTTGTCGAGATACACGGTTCGGTGCGTGGGGCCATGTGCACCTCGTGTGTCTGGCGTGGCGAGATCTCGGATGTGCTGGACCGCGTGCGCGCAGGTGAGGCCGATCCCCGCTGTGAGGTCTGCGGCGGCATCCTGAAATCAACCACGATCTTTTTCGGCGAACAACTGGTCGAGGCTGACCTTCAGCGTTCCTATGACGCGGCGGGGGAGTGCGATCTGATCCTGGCGGTGGGTACGTCGCTGTCGGTGTATCCGGTGGCTGCGCTCGTGCCCCACGCCGTGAACACCGGCGCCAAACTCGTGATCCTCAACGCCGAAGAAACCCCGTTCGACCTTCAGGCTGACGCAGTCCTGCGAGGTTCGATCGGTGAGATCCTCCCGCAACTTCTGCCCTGATTCGCATCTACGGCAGCAGCGGCTGGGTGATCGCACTCCGGAGGGCCGCGAAATTGCGCGAAATTGATTGAAACTTCGCCTTTTCGGAATGTTGACCAAGTTGGTAGGGTTTCACCCAGATGACCGCAGCCGTCAGATGACTGCAGCCGACCGTGAGACTTGAGAGCAACGTATGTCGAATTTCCGTGACCTTCTGAACCAGGCCAAGACCGATATCCGCGAGGTGGAAACCACTGAGGCCCAAGAGATGATGGACGCCGGTGCCGTACTCCTCGATGTCCGCGAGGCCGACGAGTTCGAGCAGGGCGCTGTCCCCAAGTCAGTGTTCATTCCCCGGGGCCACCTCGAGAGCCAGGTGGAGGGCAAACTCACCGACAAGAACGTTCCCGTGGTGGTGATGTGCGCAGGTGGTGTGCGTTCCGTATTCGCAGCGCGCACCCTTGGCGAGCTTGGCTACGCCGATGCGGTTTCCATGGTCGGCGGATTCAATCGCTGGAAGGACGAGGGTCGCGACTGGCGCACGCCTGAGGTTCTCAGCCCTGAGCAGCGCAACCGCTACCAGCGACACCTTCTGCTGCCCGAGATTGGCGAAGAGGGCCAGCAGAAGCTCCTCAGAGCCAAGGTTCTCCTCCTCGGAGCCGGTGGACTCGGTTCACCAGCAGCCCTGTATCTCGCGGCGGCCGGCGTGGGCACCATCGGCATCATCGACATGGATGTGGTGGACGAATCCAACCTCCAGCGGCAGATCCTGCACAACGTGGATCGAATCGGCGATCGCAAGGTTGACTCCGCCAAGAAGACCCTCACGTTGCTGAATCCCGACGTCAACGTGGTCACCTACGACATTCGCCTCGATGCATCCAACGTGGAGAGCATCATCTCCGATTTCGACATCGTGGTGGACGGTGCCGACAACTTCCCCGTGCGCTACATGCTCAACGATGCTTCGGTGAAGCTGGGCATTCCGGTGGTTCACGGTTCGATCTTCCGTTTCGAGGGTCATGTAACCGTGTTCGATCCCAAGAACGGTCCCACCTACCGCGACATGCTTCCCGAGCCACCTCCGGCAGAGCTCGC
>JAUXGW010000109.1 GCA_030621865.1 Actinomycetes bacterium | reverse complement strand
GAAGAAGAGGGTGTTTCCACGGTTGTCGAGGCCGGGCAGACTCAGGCGATCAAGCCTGATTGGCCGCATCATGTCGAGCCGGATGCAGATGCCAGGTTCATCGTGGAGTTCCATCGTTGACGTGCCGCCACACTGCTGCCAATCAGATCCAGCTACTCCGGACTGGTCACTACTCCGGACTGGCCAGAAGTCGCTCCAGGTTCTCTCGAGCGGGCTCGAGGTTCGCCGTGATTCTTTCGAGGATCGGGCCTGCTTCGGGTGAATCGGCTCCCGCTGCCGCAGCGGTGCTGTTTGCATCGAGGCGAGCTTCGCTGAGCCATTCATCCAGTCCGGGTTCTCCATTCCAGAGCGCAGTGTTCATGTTGTTGGCGAGCATCGTCCGCAGGAGATCCAGCGCCGAGCTCGGATGCGGAACCGGGATTGACAACTCGTTTCTTCTTGTGTCGTCCAATTGCATTGCCTCCAGGTGAGCGATGAAGGCCGCGCTGAACACCTGCTGGCAGCTCCTCACTGTCTGCAAGGTGATCGTGTGGCGGACGAAAACGGGCACTGCATCCCGGTGCTCCAGACCGTCTGCTGTGCAATCCACGTGCAAGGTCCGGGGAGTGGTCGGAATGCACCCGTCCCGAAGATCGATTGCTTCCAGGTGGATTTCGTAGACGCGACCGAGTCGAACCACGTTCTCGATCCGACGCAGTTGTTCGATCTCCAAGTCCGTAACCGTTGCGCAGCGATACATCGTCGGCTTGACCTCGGGATCGATGCGCAGGATCTGCCTGGACTCCTCCAGGCGGTCGAACATGTCATCAATCGAATCGGCGCTGGCCGCGGCCTCCATCTGTGAGGCAAAGCCGCCGACGGTGTCCACGAAGGACTCGGCATCCGGCTGGATGCAGGACCGGTTGAGGAGCCAGGAATCGCGAGGTCGGATCCAGGTGATCATGTCGGGATCCACACCGATGCCCAGCAGAAACAGGCAGGCATCGATTCCTGTTTTGCCGGCCCCGATAACCACAAAGTGCTCGGGGTGTTCGCGCAGGTGAGCCAGTTCGTTGATGGGTACACACATGACGCCATCAGCGACGTCGTACTCCGGTGGTTTGGTGGCTGGAACCGTCACGTTCATGTACGTGGCATCCACCACTCGCTTGTTGACATGGACCTGATGGGTCGCTCCCGTTGCGAGGGAATTGAACCTTCCGGCTCCGATGTATTCGCACAACGGGTGGTAGTCGACTCTTCCCGTCGGCAGCAGCCCCTGGTTCATCACCCGATCGAAGTAGGCGAGAACCTCTGCGCCCGATGCCAATTCGTGCAGACCCGCATTCAATCCCCCGGAGTCGATCGCTCCCGAGCCCAGTGGCAGGGAGTTGACTCCGTAGAAGGAGGACGGCTGATGCAGTCGCACGAATGGATACGCATGGTTCCAGTGACCGCCGGGCCTTCCATAGCGGTCCACCAGGAGCACAGTTGAGTCGGTTTCGTTGATGATGGTGTCGGCGAACGCAAGCCCCATCGCTCCGGCACCTACCACCAGGTAGTCAGTTTCGATCATTGGAACTCTCCTCCCGCATCGATGTGGGGGCAATCGTATCGCCGGCATCGCGCGTATCGCCGGCATCGCGCGTATCGCCGACATTGCGACAGTGATCCTCCGACGGGGACTGGCCGAGGTTTCCTGCGCTGCCGGGCTGGGGGAGATTCGGGAAACAGATCCTCGCGATGGCGTCCCCAGCGCCTTGGAGGGGCCATGATGTCAGTGTGCACGTAATAGTTCTGGGTGCCGGCGAGGTTGGCTCCTATGTGGCCTATCGACTGAGTCAACAAGGCGTCGATGTGGCAGTGATAGAAAGCGACCCCGAGCAGCTTCGCTTGATCGAGGAAAAGCTCGATGTGCTCGCGATTCGCGGGAGCGGGACCCATCCCGGCATCTTGGAACGTGCCGGCGTGGCAAAGGCCGACCTGTTGGTCGCTGTGACCAACAATGATGAGGTGAATCTCGTCGCCTCCATGGTGGCCAAGCAGGCTGGTGTGAATAGGACACTGGTCCGCCTGGAAGCCAGCGAAATGCGCGGCGAAGACGCCAAGACGCTGCGCGAGGCTGTCGGCGCGGACATGTACATCGATCCGGACGAGGAGGCAGCGCTGGACATCCTCCAGTTGCTCGAGCTCCCCGGAGCCAGCGAGGTTGAAAAGCTGGCTCAGGGTGAAGTTCTGATCATTGGGGCCCGGCTGCACGTTGGATCAGTTCTTGTCGGCAAGTCATTGCACGAGATCGCAATGGAGTACGAGCCGAACTGGGAGTTTCTGTTCGGCACGATTACGCGTGGCGGCCAGACCATCATCCCGCGGGGAAACCATCGTCTGGAAGCGGACGACATGGTACGGGTTCTCTGCAAGAAGGATGCTCGCTGGAAGCTGATGGAACTGATGGACCTTCCGCATCGCGCTCCGCGTCGTGTCATGTTGCTTGGTGGCGGCCGTACCGCAGAGTTGGTGGCCACCCCACTCGTGAAGCGGGGATCGGAAGTTGTGATTGTGGAGCGTGATCCGGTTCGCGCCCGCGATCTTGCCGAGACGCTGCACCATGTCACCGTGCTCGAGGGCGACATCTCCGACACCGGCGTGCTGCTCGACGCCGAGGTCGGCAAGTTCGATGCAGTTGTTGCACTCACCGGTGAGGATGATGCGAACATCATTGCCTGCCTCTTCGCCAAAGCGCAGGGAGCAGGTGAGACCATGACTATTGCTCACCATCTGGAACTTCTGCCCCTGCTGCAACAGACCGGAATCGATGCCGCCCTTTCTCCTCGCACAGCAACCGCTGACCGCGTGATCAGCCTGGTTCGCGGCGAACTGGCGGGTGTCGCAACGTTCCTCGAAGAAGAGGTGGAGATCCTCGAATACGAAGTTGCTCCCGGCAGTCCCGCAGATGGTGGGCTCGTGGGCGAAATGCACCTGCCGACCGGCGTCCTGCTCGGGGCAGTGGTTCACGAGGGCGAAGCGGAGATCGCCCGTGGCCGCAGCAGACTCGCCGCCGGAGACCACGTGGTGGTGTTCGCCATGCCGGAATCGTCCGGTGAGATCGGTCGACTGTTCGCGTGAAGGTCTACGGTGGCGCTCGTTTGCGCACCGATTCCGATCCGGTGGAGAGTTTGTCGGGGCGGCCGGGGCTGGAATCGGCCGAGCTCAACCTCGGCGGCTTGTCGGTCGCCATCTGCGGCGCCGGCCTGATCATCTCCGCGGCCGTGGATCTGACCGGCGCCGGGCAAGACGCGCCGGCACTCGGCGCAGTTGGAGTTTCCGCGCTACTTCTCGGTCTCGTAATCCGGAGCCGTGTCCGGTTGCCAGAGCGCGTTTCCCCGCGCTCATCCCTGCGAACTGTCGGTGTATCCCTGATGGCGATGATCATTGTTTCGGTCATCGCCTACCGGGCCACAGGCGCGATTGTGGCGCCGGGTGAAGCGCTCATGGAATCCACGTCGGGGTTCACCACTACTGCCCTGACGGTGCTCGAGGATCCTCAGAGACTCGGTTCCGGGGTGCTGTTCTGGCGTGCAATGACGCAGTGGATCGGAGGCTTCGCCGCTCTTGCCACGGTGATCGCCATCCTGCCGTTTCTGGGAGTCAGTGGACCCACCTCCAGCAAGGTTCGTGTTCCGGTCAGGCGAACCCAGATGTCTGCGCCACGAATGAATCGTCTGTTGGGGCGGTACTTCGCCCTGTACCTGCTTCTCACGATCATCGGCGGAGTCCTGTATCTGGTGGGCGGCATGGGCCCCTTCGATGCCACCACCTACGCGTTCACGACCGTCTCCACTGGCGGATTCGCGAATCACTCAGGTTCGTTCACGTTCTTCGATTCCTCACTTCTGGACTGGATGGGTGTTGCCGGCATGTTCCTGGGTGGCCTGTCGCTGGCCGTTGTGTGGTCGGTGCTGCGAGGCCGGACCCGCGCTGTGCTCGGCTCAGCGGAACTGTTCGTCTATTGCGGCCTCATCGCCGGAGCCACAGCGGTGCTGGCCCTTGTTGAGTCACCGGGCACCGACTTCGCCTCCAATGTTCGTATTTCCGCATTCACCGCCACGTCGGCGGTCTCCTCGACAGGACACTGGGTGGCCAACTGGGCGGGATGGGCGCCGGGACCCCAGATGATGCTCCTGATACTCATCGGGGTGGGCGCGATGTCGGGCTCGGTGGGTGGCGGGTTCCGGATCGTTCGCGCCATGACGCTGTTCAGTTACCTCGCCCGCGAGCTGGACGTGCAGCTGAGGCCACGCAGGGTTCGGGTGATCCGCGTGGGAAATGAAGTGATCGACGAACGCCTCATGCGCAGGATCCTCGGATACCAGGTGTTGTACCTGGGAACCGCAGCCACCGGCTTCTTCCTCCTTGCCTTGACCGGGACTGATCTTCCGACTGCGCTGTCCGGCTCCATCAGCGCGCTGTCCACCAACGGTTTCGCACTTGGCGAGTTGGGTGTGGGGCAGCCCCTGTCGAATCTTGGTCGCGATGCTCTGGTGGTCCTCCTGCTGCTGATGATTGCGGGGCGTCTGGAGCTGTATCCGTTGCTCGACGGCGTTCGCGCCGTGATCGGATGGCCGATTCATCGCATCAGGAACCGGATGGCCGCCCGTGGTTCCGCCAGAAGGAGCCGTCACTGATGACCGACTCCCATGAGGGCATCAAGGTGGGATCCAGGAGGCTTCCCAGCGTCGCGTTGCACATGGTTGGACTGTCGCTGGTTTTCACCGGTGGGGGAATGATCCTGTGTGCGTTGGTCGACGTGATCGAGCGTGGCCATGCGTTCTGGGCACTGGTCGGCTCGGGGATCATCACCATGGCCGTCGGCGAGTTGACACGCAGGTCAACCCGAATCCCCCGTGATTTGCCTCCGAGGTCGGTGTTTGCAGCCGTCAGTGTGTCCTGGATTGTGACCTCCGTGTTCGGGGTGTTGCCGTACATGCTCTCGGGGTTGCTCCCGGCATTCGATGGAGCGCTGTTTGAATCGATCTCCGGATTCACCTGCACGGGCTCTTCGGTGTTCTCCGCCGAGGATTTCGAGATCGCGAGTTCCGGTGTGTTGTTCTGGCGGCAGCTGACTCAATGGTTCGGCGGCATGGGAATCATCGTGCTTGCTGTTGCCGTGCTTCCGTTCCTCGGCGTTGGTGGGCTGGAATTGATCCAGGCGGAGGCGCCGGGACCGACCTCGGATCGCCTGGCACCACGAGTGAGTGAAACTGCTCGCCGGCTCTGGATCGTCTATCTGGGGTTCACGGTCGTTTCTGCGCTGGCACTGCTGGCCACGGGAATCGGCTGGTTTGATTCCACGGGTCTTGCCCTGGCTCTGGTGTCCACGGGGGGCTTCGCACCTGAGGCGGCGTCCATCGGGGCATACGACTCGGTGACTGTGGAGGTGATTGTGATCATCGGAATGGTCATAGGTGGATCCTCCTTCACGCTTCTCTACAACGCCTTGAGAGGGAAGCCGGTTCTGTACTTCCGCAACTCGGAGTTCCGCTATTACCTGGGTGGAATGGCGGTAGGCATAACAGCGGTGACCGTCGTGTTGGCGGCCAACGGCTCCGCGGTGGGCGAGTCTCTGCGCGTGGCAGCCTTCAACGTGGCCACGCTTGGCACTTCAACGGGATTCGGAAACACCACCGGCACTGGTTCTCCCGGGGATTTCACGCTCTGGGTTCCGGCGGCTCAGGTGATCCTTTTCATGTTCATGTGGGTGGGCGGAATGACCGGTTCAACCTCGGGTGGAATGAAGGTTCTGCGGGCTCAGGTGATGGGCCGTGTGGCTTGGCGAGAGTTGCGCCGCGCCGAACGTCCGCGTTCGGTGTTGCCCATCAAGCAGGGTGATGAGGTTGTCGACGAACGCGTCGTGGGCCGCATCGCCGGCTTCGTACTGCTCTATGTCGTGATCGTGGTTGGTGCCGGCCTCGTCCTGACCATGTTCGGATCGGACCTGATCACCGGCTTCACCGGTGCTGTGAGCGCGATGGGCAACATGGGTCCGGCGTTGGGCGAGGCGGGTCCGGCGTCCAGTTTTGCCGTGTATTCCCTGCCTGAGCGGATGACTCTTGTGGTGCTCATGATCGTGGGGCGGCTCGAAGTGTTCCCGATGGTGCTGACCCTGGTCGTCGCAACGCGTTGGATCAGCCGGAAATTCTCAGCTGCCAGGCATCCACTGCGCTGAAGCACCAACGCCGGCGTTTCGTCATTCGTGCCGGCCGAATCGCGGTGTCCGCTTTTCGATGAACGCGTTCATTCCCTCCAACGCATCCGGGCTGGCGAACGATTCGTGAATTGACCGACGTTCGAGGGACAGATTCTCTGCCCGGGTCCGCTCCTCGGCACCGAGCACCGTTCGCAGGACACCCGCCACCGAGCTGCATGAGGTCCATGCCCACGGAGAAGTTCTCGTCGCCCGACCCTGTGAACACGATTGCGTGGACCGTGTCGGTCTCCTTCAGCCAGGCAACGGTCGATTTCAGGGCGTCGATGAATGCCAGCGACATTCGATTCCACGGTGGATCATCGATGGTCAGGGTTGCGACTCGATCGCCGACCTCCACGAGGAGACCTGAGTCCGGGGGCAGCGTAGGCGCGGAAGTGGGAATCATGGATCCATACCTTCGCAGCTCGAGGTCCGTGACGTCGCCAGGTGGCATCCTCTTGGTTGAGCACGGATGGGACCGTGCCACCGGGCAAGTGGGGCAATCATGGTGGACATTCCTTCGAGGGACCGGATCTACATCGGTGGCGAATGGATCCCGTCCACCGGCACCGAGATGATCGAGGTGATCTCGCCGAACACAGAGGAAGTGATCGGCCACGCCCCTGATGTCACCACCGCAGACGTAGATGCCGCCGTTGCAGCGGCCCGGCTGGCCATGGACGAGGGTCCCTGGCCCAACATTGCGAAGGCAGAACGAATCGATGCTCTCCGTCGGCTTTCCGCAGCCGTGATGGAACGTGGCCAACAAATGGCAGACGTGATCTCCGCCGAAAACGGATCGCCGGCCAAATGGTCCTTCGCGGGCCAGATCCTCTCGGCAACCATGGCCCTGGACGCCTTCGCCGACATTGGCAGTGAGTACCCACTCGTAACTGAACGGGTTGGAGGTCTCGGACAAACTGTCAAGGTCCGGAAGGCACCGGTGGGTGTGGTTGCCGGGATCGTTCCGTGGAACATTCCGATCTTCATCATGGCGCTCAAGATCGGCCCTGCGTTTGTGTCCGGATCGCCAATAGTCATCAAGGCCTCACCCGAGACTCCCCTGGATGCCTACCTGCTGGCGGACGCTGCCGAGGCCGCTGACCTGCCACCGGGGGTTCTCAACGTGATTGCCGCTGATCGTGATCCGAGTGACCACCTGGTTCGCCATCCGGGAGTCGACAAGGTGGCATTCACGGGTAGTACGGCCACGGGCAGGCATATCGGTGCAGTCTGCGGCGAGCAGCTCAAGAGATGCTCGCTGGAGCTGGGAGGCAAGTCGGCCGCAATCCTGTTGGAAGATGTGGATCTCGACGCCAGGATTTCTGACCTGATCGACTCGGGTCTCCTCAACAATGGTCAGGGCTGTGGAGTGCAATCCCGAATTCTCGCCCCGCGCTCGCGGTACAACGAGATCGTTGACGCTCTGGCAGACCGGGTTGGCTCGATGGTCCTGGGGGACTCGCTGGATCCCGATACTGATGTTGGTCCCCTGGTGAGCAGTCGCCAACGCGACCGGGTGGCCGGCTTTCTCGCTGATGGCAAGACCGAAGGAGCCCGCGCCGTGACCGGAGGCAACGTGTCGTCCGAGCACCCCAGAGGCTGGTTCGTGGAGCCGACTGTGTTCGCTGATGTGGACAACTCGATGAGGATTGCCCGGGAGGAGATCTTTGGACCGGTTCTGTCGGTGATTCCCTATGAGGGAGAAGATCAGGCGATTGAGATCGCCAACGACTCCGACTACGGCCTCTGCGGCTCGGTCTGGTCCGCCGACGCGGAACACGCATCAGAGTTGGCGACGCAGGTCAGGACCGGGTGCGTGGCCATCAACACGGGTGTGATCGTGGATTGGCACAGCCCGTTCGGCGGCTTCGGTGACTCGGGTGTCGGCCGCGAGATGGGACCTGAAGGCATCGACGAGTTCGTTGAATATCAGAGCATCATTTCCGAGCCCTGACGAAGCGAGCCCTGACGAAGCGAGCCCTGACGAAGTGAGGCACGGGATCCCGGGTC
>JAUXGW010000343.1 GCA_030621865.1 Actinomycetes bacterium | reverse complement strand
GAGGAGGTTCCGGTGGAGGAGATGACAGGTTTCGATTCGCGGTTCCTCTATTCCGAAACGCCGACCGCCCACATGCACACGCTGAAGATCGTCATCGTGGAGGTGAATGCGGATCTGGACCCGCTCACTCCCGACGTGTTCGTCGAAACGCTGGCGGAGCGAATGGACCGGATGCCGGGCCTGCGCCGTCGTGCGATCGCGATCCCCTATCGGCTGGGTCAGCCGGTGTGGATCGACGACGAGGACTTCGACCTCTCCCGGCACGTCCACTGGCGTACGGCACCGGCTCCGGGTTCACTGCGGGAGTTGTCCGACATCGCAGCGGAGATCGCGGCAATTCCCCTCGACACGTCGCGGCCTTTGTGGAACATGACTGTCGTGCATGGCCTCGAGCGCGGCCGGATCGCGGTGGTGATCAAGCTGCACCATGCAGTGGCGGACGGTGGTGCGGCCGTGGCCATGCTGGTCAACGCGTTCGTTGCCGATCCCGATGAAGCGATCATCAAGACTGCACATCCCGAGCCCGAGCCGTCGCGCCGGCAGCTCTTCAGGTTGACCGCACGTGCCCGTGCCAAGCAGATCCGAAACCTCCCGCTGCTCGGCCGCGACACGTATTCCGGCATGCGGGCTGCACGCCTGGCCAGCCGTGAGGCTGAGGGTTCCCTGGCCATGCCGTTCACTGGACCGAAGACGCCGTTGAACGTGTCGCTCACCCCGGAGCGTACCTTCGCGATGGTCGAGCTCCCCATAGGTGACCTGCTGACGATCAAACGCTCGATCGGCACGACGCTCAACGTCGTGTACATGAGTGTCGTCGCCGGCGGACTGCGGCGATACCTTCACGAGATGGGCGCGCTGCCCGACAAGTCACTCGTCGCCGGCGTGCCGATCGGCACGAAGGTCGACCCGACGAGATTGAGCGGTAACCACGTCGACAACATGTATGTGCCGCTCGGCACCGAAATCGCGGATCCAGTCGTTCGACTGCGGGTGATCGACCACGCGGCACGTGTCGCCCGCGATGTTCGCTCGGCCCTCGGGCACGAGATGCTGGAAAGGCGCGCCGCGCTCACTCCCCTGAACCTCTATCCGCTCGGACTCCGCCTCTGGGCCCGGACTCACCTGTCGAATCGGGTTCGTCCGCCGATCAACCTCGTCGTGTCCAACGTGGCCGGTCCCCGCGAACCGTTGGAGACCGAAGGCAGCGTGATCACCGGCCTGTTCTCGGTGGGACCGATCCTCGAGGGCATCGGGATGAACGTGACCGCCTGGAGTTACGTCGACACCTTGAACGTCGCCGTACTGGGGTGCCCGGCCAGCCTTCCGGACCCGTGGGCCTTCACCTCCCAGCTCGAGGCGGAACTCGACGATCTGCGCGAGCGGGTCCTGTCAGCGGAGTAGTCCCCAAGCGGCCTGAGGTTCGTCGCGGTCAGGCGTCGACAACCCTTTTGAGCTTGTATCCGGAGCGTTCGAGTGTTTCGCGTTCGAGCACCGTGACATCAGCCTCGAGTCCAAGCTTTTCCTTGATGCCACCTGCCACCCGCCGGGCCAACTCGGATGCGTCGGCGGTCGTGGAACCTTGCTCGACCCGAACTTCCAGTGGGGTGCTGGACCCGTTCGGATTCACCAGCACGAATTCCAGTGTCGGTTTCGAACATTCAGGTGCCGCGGAACGAATCGCCGACTCGAGATCGCTGATCTGGAAATGGACACCTTGGGATGACAACAAGTCCTTGAATCGGCCGCCCCAGAATCCGATGCGGCTGGTTTCCCCAAGTGGGCAATTGCTGTCCTCGATCATGGCGGCCTCTTCGAGATCGTATCGAAGGAGTCCATTGTCCCGATCGAGGGTGGTCACCACGAGGTTCCCCCATTGGCCATCGGGCACATCTGAGCCTGTGTCGGGGTTGATCGCCTGAATGATCGCCCAGTCCTCATGGAGATGCGCGCCATCACATTCGCTGTCCGGCCCGCCGATGTACGCATAACACTCGAACCCGGCTGTCATGAGGGGCATCAGCCCGCGACCGAATCCGCCCATGGAGAAAGTCGGAAAACCGCAGTCCTTCACCAGGTCCACTCCGAGCTTGGCAGCGATCTCCTCGAACCGGTGCTGGCTCAGCGCCACCATCTGGAGATCCGGGTTGATCCGCTTCCAGGTGTTGATGGCCTGCTCGGCCATTTCCTCGGTGTCCGGAGGCGGTACCCATAGATTAAGGAACCCGAAGTATTCGAGGGTCCCTGACAGCATGAGGCCACCCCCGTACATGTATGCCGGGTG
>JAUXGW010000161.1 GCA_030621865.1 Actinomycetes bacterium | reverse complement strand
TCCACTCCCTCGATCGAGGCGATCTGGTCCACCGTGGTGTCGTTGATCTCCGCCGCCATTGCCACGTTGACATCCTGGAGTTCGATCTCATTGAACTGGTCGCTGAGGAGCACCTGTATCGAGTCGATCATTCCCCACGATACGAGGACCACGATCACTGCCAGGGCCACGCCGACCGCGGTCGAGATGGTTCGCTTGGGAGAACGGCCGATACCTCTGAGCACCATTTTCCAGCGGATTGGAAGGTTCCTCAGGGGTGGGAGAATGCGTTCCACAAGACTCCGCGAGCCCGATTCCGTGGGGACCTCGCCGCGCATGGCGTCCGCAGGGCTGAGACGGGTTGCCGAGCGGGCCGGAACCCAGGCAGCCAGGAGTCCGGTCAGGAGGCCGAACGCGACGCCGATCACGGGAGTGAGCAGGTGGAATTCCGCGGTGCTGTCGGGTATGCCCAGAGCATTTGTGTAGGCACCCGTTGCCAGCCACCCTGCGAGCATGCCGAGTGGGAGCCCGATGGCGATGCCAACCACTGCGGCTGTGAGTCCAAATGACAGATAATGGCGCTCCAGTCGGCGGCGACTCATGCCGCTCGCTCGTAGTGTCCCGATGACACTTCGCTGGCTGAACACGATCCGGGTCATCAGAATGTATGTGGCCATGCCGGCCGCCAGCAGGAAGAGGGCGGGGAATGCCACCGACATCTGGGCGAACCCCTGGACATCGAGTTGCAGTGCTTCATTCGATGATTGTTGCGCCTGGGGGATGGCGGAGGCTGCTCCTGCGGAACTGGCTGCCTTGGCGAGACTTTCGTCAACTGCGGACACCATTGCGGAGGAGTCGTACCGGGTGAGAACTTGGTCGGTGATCGCGTTGGCCGGCACCTGATCGAGGAACGAGTCGTCCACGAAGATCACACCGAATGTCTCCGGCGGCGGGAATATTTCCTGGCGATCTCTCGCGGGCCAGATGTATTCCGCGGAGATGGCCACACCCAGCGCCGTGGATTCGATCCAGCCGGCCGAACCGAGCACTTCCACCTTGTCACCTGTGCCCACGGAGAACTCCCTGGCCATGTGGGTTTCGATCACCGATCCGGTCGGATCGGATTCATCGAGTGCGGCACCGTCGGTGATGTCCAGTTTGTTGATCTCGGACTCACCTGATCCCGCCGGGCCGACAATCCGGCCGAAGAACACGTCCCCGTTCACCCGCATCGCAACATCTGCCTGCCGGCGGGATTCGGCGTCGGAAACGCCCCGGATTCCCTCTGCCGTCTTGGTGAATGAGTCATCCACACCACTGATGGTCATGTCCGAAAACGCCAGGCGGTCATACGTGGTGGAGTAGGAGGCCTCGAGATTCCTGTAGGCATCGAAGCTGCTGGCGAAGAGCAGGATGCCGAGGCCGATGGTGATGTAGACAGCCATGAACTGCCGTCGGCTGGCGCGGAAGTCCCGGCGCTTTTTCGTGCTCAGGTAGCTCACGGGTGGGATCGATTCCCTCCGCTGAACGCAGCGGTGCTCACCACTGAAGGTCGGCCGGCGCCGGAGGATCCGCCTGTTCCCGGACATCGATGACCTCTCCGTCACGCAGTTCGATCACGCGATGGGCAATACGCGGAATGTCTGGATTGTGGGTGACCATCACGACTGTTCGCTCTCCGGCATCAACCAGGTTCCGCAGCAGGGTGAGTATCTGGGTCCCGGTCTCGGTGTCGAGAGCGCCTGTTGGTTCATCAGCGAGAAGTATCGGCGGATCCTTCACCAGCCCTCTCGCAACGGATACACGTTGTTGTTCCCCACCGGAGAGTTGGGCCGGGAAATGTGTCTCCCGCCCGGTCAGCGAAACCTGCTCGATCACCGTGTCGCAGCGCTGTTCGACGTCGCTGCCGGTCAGTTCTGCGATCAGGCCGATGTTCTCGCGCGCTGTGAGGGTGGGCACGAGGTTGTAGAGCTGGAAGATGAAGCCGACCGTGTTGAGTCGGTATTCGGTCTGTTGCTTCTCATCGAGGCCGGCCAGTGACACACCGTTGGCGATCACGTCGCCGCGGGTCGGGGACTCCAGCGCTCCGATCTGGTTGAGGAGAGTTGTCTTGCCCGATCCGGACGGGCCCAGAATCACCGCCACCTCACCTTGGGGGATCTCCAGGGTCACACCGCGCAGGGCTTCAACGGCCGCCTCGCCCTCTCCGTAAGTTTTGTGAACGTCACTACAGGTGATGGCCACGGCCATGGTGAGCCTCCTCGATCTGGATGAATCCTATTCGAACGCCCCGGAGGAATCAGACGACTGTCCTCGATCGAAATCCTCGAGTTCCCGCGGTTCGGATCCGACTGACGTGAAGCCATGCAGTGCCATGAGCGGGATGCTCAGCCCGGCACCGATCATCAAGGCTGGGCCCGTTCCGACCAATGCGAACAGCCATGAAAATAGAAGCGGGCCCACGGCCTGTCCCAACCGCACGGCCGACACCCAGACAGCCAACACCGTTCCCCGTTGATCGGCGGGTGCTCTTGCCGCAGTTGCTTCCTGAAGCGAGGGAACCGTGAATCCCTCCGCAACCCCGTACACGAGCATTCCAAGAGCTACTCCCCAGATCGCGGCAGCCCATCCGGCGACCAGAAGTGCCACACCGAAGAGTCCGGCACCGGCCACGAGCAACCAGCGCAGTCCGAAACGCCTCCGTAGAGAAGCGATGTTGAGCGCAATGACCGTTGAACTGATGGACGGCAGGGCGAGCATGAGTCCACGGGATGCTGCCTCGAGGCCGAACTCCGACTTGAGGTGGACGGGCAGTGTTGTGAGGAACAGTCCGAAAATCATCACGAAGATGAGGAATCCGGACGCCATGGTGGCGGCGATCACCGGAGACCGAAGTATGCGCGCTGAATCCCTCAACTGGTCGCCGAGGGGACGATTGGTATCCGGTCTGACATCATCGAGAAGCCGGTAGGCGAATGCGGCTGTCACCAGAGCCAGAATCGACGGGGACAGAGCCAGTCGCCATCCGTTCAGCGAAGCGAGCAGTCCGGAAATCATCGGGAGTACTGCGAGAGATGAGGTCAGCACCGCCGCATTGCGGCCGACCTGGCGGACGCGCGCTTCACCATGCCAGTGATCGCCGATCATCACCACGGCGAGGTTGATCAATCCGGCGGATCCGATACCCATGAGGAATCTGGCGAGGATCACCACCCAGAAGGCCTGTGCCGTCACCAGCACTGCGCTCATGGCGCCGAACAACACGAGGCAGGGGACGAGGACCCGTTTGCGACCAACACGGTCCGCTGCCACTCCGATGACCGGTGCGGCGATGAAGCCCGGCATGGATGCCGCTGCCACTACCAATCCTGCAGATGAATCGGGTCGACCGAATGATGCGACGAGGTCGGGCAGGACCGGCGAAACGAGTGTGTTTGCCGTGATCCCCGTGAGCGTGACGGCGTAGATGAGCAGCGCCGGTGGGCGTCGACCCGGCCAGTTCGTTGTTGTCTGATCGGACGTCACTTGTCCTGACGTTACAGCCACTCCCGGAGCGCTGGAACTCGAATACGGTCTGGTTGTCACTGCCTGGGAAGGTGACCTCCGATACGATCTGGCGCATGATGCAGGGGGAAGATCAACGAGTCAGTCGGCGCGCATTACTGAAGTGGAGTGGTGCGGCGGGGATAATGGCCATCGGGGTGGCTGCCGCCTCCTGCACGCCTCCCTACAGCGGGCCCGGTCAGGTGCTCAACGGCGTCAGCGGAGCGATAAAGGTGATGCCGGGCTTCAGTGCCCGCGTCATCGCACGTGGCAATGAGGTGGTGAGCGGCACGGGTTACCAGTTCGCGATCTTCCCCGATGGTGCAGCCACGTTTGTCGACACTGATGTCGCCGGTGGTTGGTATCTGGCGGTGAATCACGAGGTACCGGGTGGATCCGGAGGAGTCTCCTCGATCCGTTTTGCCCCGGATGGATCCGTTGTGGGTGCCGAACGGATTCTGGGATACACGTCACTGAACTGCGCGGGTGGAGCCACTCCGTGGGGTACCTGGCTCAGCTGCGAAGAGTTCGACGGCGGCCGCGTGTTCGAGTGTGATCCCACCGGGACCAACAAGGCCCTTGCGAGACCGGCCCTCGGTGCCTTTGCACATGAGGCCGCGGCGGTTGGGGCCGATGATCGCATCTACCTCACCGAAGACCGACCGGACGGCGGTTTCTATCGATTCACACCGGACACTCCGGGGGATTTGTCGTCCGGCCTGCTGGAAGTTGCCACGGGTGCTGCGCCGGGTCCCCTCACTTGGGTTGAACTGCCGAATCCAAGCTCCATCGGAACCTTGGCGCGGTATCAGGTGCCGTCGATGACGATCTTCGACGGGGGAGAAGGCATCGACACCCAAGGTGATGACCTGTGGTTCACGACGAAGGGTGACAGCCGGATCTGGCACTATTCGCTCGCCACATCACAGGTCAGTGTTCACCTTCAGGCGGGAGGTGGATCCATGCTGGACGGTCTCGACAACCTGTGGCTCGATGAACCCTCCGGGTCGCTGTTGGTGGCCGAGGACGGCGACGACATGCAGATCGTCATGGTTCGACCTGACCTGTCCCTGGAATCAATCGTCCAGATCCTCGGCAACGACCACAGTGAAATCACAGGACCCTGTTTCAGCCCGGACGGATCCAGGCTCTATTTCAGTTCACAGCGTGGAGGGGTGGGGCCCCTCGGGACACCTGCTGGTGTGACCTATGAGGTGACCGGCGACTTCGACTCACTGCTCGGCCGCCCCTGATCAGTTCCGGATCCTCGCTCCCGGAATCGTCGGCGGGCCGACTGTCGGAGAACTCGGGTTCGGGCCCTATCTCACAAAGCGATCCGTTCGAGCACGCGGCGCGGTAGGGTCCGCAAGTGGGTTGTGGTTGTCTCGTAGCACTGTTCGCCGTCATTTCGCCAAGACTTGCCATTTTCGCGGTCTGGCTGTTCAGCGACCGGATGTCGGTTGTCTATGACTCGTTCTGGCTGCCGTTCCTGGGCTTCCTGTTTCTCCCATGGACCACTCTCGCCTACGCGGCGGTCTGGGAACCCGGCGGACCAACGGGCCTTGGTGTGGCGCTCGTGGTTTTTGCGTTCGCGATCGACCTGATGTCGTTCTTCGGCGCCGGTCGGAGTCGGACGTACTACTACGCCCAGCAGAGTCAGCCCCCTCCCGGCGGTTATCCCCCCGCAACACCGCCCCCTTCATACTGACCGGAGGTCAGGTGCTGCGGAGTCCGGAGGTCAGGTGCTGCGGAGTCCGGAGGTCAGGCTCTGTGGAGTCGGAGGGTGATCAACTGGAACGGACGCAAACTCACGGTGACACGCCCTTGATCTCCGGGCGGCACAAGTGGCGCTTCGTCGACATGCGCCACCGGGTCTTCGTAGATGTCAACGATCTCTGCGCGCACAACGCCCGGGTGCAACTGGATCTCGCAGTCAGTGCGGCGACCCAATGCCTCGTAGATCCGCAGGATCACATCACCCGAGCCGTCGTCGGCCGGTTTGAGTGCGGAAACCGCAACGTTCGTGTCATTGATCGACACCAGCGGTGCAGCCATTTCGTTGTCGGTGGAGCGTTCTTCCCCCGGGGAGGCCGGAGGGATCACCCGGAGTGCCATGTTGAGGGCTTCAGCAGCACCGAGAACCTCCTCGAGGCCCGGACCGTGCGGTAGCAAACTGATCGTGACCTCGTGATGGCCCCGGTCGGCTGTTG
>JAUXGW010000061.1 GCA_030621865.1 Actinomycetes bacterium | reverse complement strand
GTCCGCCAGCATCTGGGTGGGATGCCACTCATCGGTGAGTCCGTTGTACACGGGGACTCCCGCCTTGGCAGCCAGGACTTCCACATCCGCCTGGGAAGCGCCTCGATATTCGATTGCGTCGTACATCCGTCCCAGCACGCGGGCCGTGTCCGCGATCGACTCCTTGTGTCCCATCTGGGAGCCCGTGGGACCCATGTAGGTCACGTTGGCACCTTGATCGAAGGCCGCCACTTCAAACGCCGAGCGGGTGCGAGTCGAAGTCTTTTCGAAGATCAGGGCAATGGTCTTGCCCTCGAGCTGCCTCGATTCATTGCCTGCGTATTTGGCCGCTTTGAGGGCCTCGGCCAGGTCCAGCAGAATCCTGAGTTCTTCGGGTTCGAAGTCGATCTCCTTGACGAAGCTGCGGTTGTGTATTTCGAAGGCCATTGGATTCTCCTGGATGAATGCTGGGGCTTCCGGAAGCGGGCGTGAATTGGCGGCCACGCTGCGTTCATAGGCCACCACGACGCCGGGCTCGAGGCAAACGATTTGGCTGAAGGGACAAGCAAACTCGGCGAAAGGATCAGCCGGCAACTTCATCTCCTCGGCTTCTCCAATCAGTGCGCGAACTCGATTCCGGGGAACTCCGTGCTGATCAGGGTGCCGGCACGTCCGGCCAACATGTCCTGCACGCCAACGAGAGAACCGATTCCGGCCCGTCGACCGGTGGTTCTGGCGAATTGGCAGGCCGCTTCCACTTTGGGAAGCATTGATCCGGAAGCGAATTCATCCCGGTACTCCTCGAGCAGGCGATCGGGGTTGGCGCGGGCGATCCGCAACTGGTTCGGTCCGGACCAGTTCAGGTAGGCCCCATCGGCGTCGGTGGCCATCAAGTAGACGTCGGCACCCACCTCACGTGCGAGCAGGCCCGTGGCATGATCCTTGTCGATCACTGCCTCGATGCCCACCAGGGTGTGATCATCTTCATAGCGGGTGGGGATTCCGCCCCCACCGGCACAGATCACCACACACCCACGCTCAAGCAACCAGCGGATCTGGCGGAGTTCGAAGATGCGTCGGGGTTTCGGCGAGGGCACCACCCGGCGAAATGAGTCACCGTCAGGTTTGAAGGCCCAGCCCTTTTCCACTTCCAGTGCCTCTGATTTCTCCCTGTCGTAGATCGGTCCGATCGGTTTGCTGGGGGAGTCGAACGCCGGATCGTCGGGGCTCACCTCGATCATCGTGAGCAGCGTTGCCAGCGGTTTTTCGAACGGCAGCCGGTTTCCGAGTTCCTGTTGAATCAGGTAGCCGACCATGCCCTGTGTTTCTGCCCCGAGGACATCGAGCGGATAGGCCGGCACCTCTTCGTACGCGGCGCCTTCCAGGGCGAGCAGGCCAACCTGAGGGCCATTTCCGTGCGAAATCACCAGTTCATGGATCTCGGCCATCGGCGCCAGGTGGTCACAGGCGATCCTCACGTTGGCACGCTGGTTCTCCAGCGACATCGGCTCGCCCCTTGTGAGAAGTGAGTTTCCTCCGAGGGCCACAACTACTCGCACGCCTGATCCTTTCGGTTCCCGGTTGCCTGCGTCAAGGGATCTAAGGTCACGGGATGGATCAAGTTGTTGCAATGGGTATCGCGCTGGTCACCCTCGCTGCGATCGCGTGGTACCTGTATCGGCCGAAGGTCCAGCAGTCGAAGCAGTATCAGGCGACCGTCGTGCCGCTGGCCAACATCATGGACGTCGGGTTCATCGTCTTGTCGCCAATAATCGTGCTGCTGGCAGGATACGGCGCTCCCCTCGTCATGCTCGGTATCTGCCTGCTGGCGATGGCCACCGGATTCGTCATCGCCTACAACATTCGCCATTACGAACCTCTCGAGAAGACCGATGATCCCATCAACAAGTGGGGCCGCGCGTCCCGTTGGGCGCTGACCGCCGCCTCGATTGTCAACATCGCCTACTACACGCTGATTCTCGCCACCCTCATCCTGTGGCCGCTCAGCGCCTACACGGATACCCGCCTTTCGGTGGTCGGCGCGATCCTGCTCGGCGCCCTGATCATCACGGGGATGAGCGGCGGCATGGACAAGTTGAACCGACTGGGCGACCGAACCACTGCATTCAACCTGGCCGCCATAGTCGCCGTGGTGGTGGGATTCATCGTCTTCAACATCCAGGCGATGCTCGGCGGGCGCTGGAATTTCCCCGCCACCGACACTTCGATCGACACCGATGACCTGCGCAAGATCCTCGGCTTCTTCGCCATCGTGCAGGGCTTCGAGGCATCCCGATACATCGGGAGCCAGTTCGCCGCCGGGTTGCGCATCCGCACCATGCGCGTGGCCCAGGTGATCTCGTCAGTGGTGTTCGTGGCCCTGCTGGCTGCCGTGCTGATCCTGTTCGTCGGGGCCACGACCAAGCTCGACAGCACGGCCATCTTCGTGATCTCCAAGGACGTGGGCAAGGCGATGCCCTGGCTGATCCTGCTCGCCGCCCTCGGCAGCGAGGGCTCGGCCATCATCAACGCCACCACGTCCCGCAGCGACATGCTCGTGAACAACAACGTGCCCAGACGTTGGAGCTTCGTGATCCTGCTGCTGCCCGCGATCGCCATCTTCCTGCTCGCAGACGTAACCCAGGCCGTGGCCCTGGCATCCCGGGTCTTCGCCATCTACTACCTCTTTCAGGCCGTGATGGCCGGGATCCTCGCCCGCCGCGCAAAGAACTGGTGGGCAGTGGCCGGCTTCACGGCGATCGGCCTGGCCATGGGCATCATTGCCATCTTCGGGCTGTCGACCTGACCGGCTTGCGGCCAACACATCGGGCGGGAATCGACCCAGCCTGATCACGCGTTCAGGCGGCGAAGGTGTCCGATGGCGAGAACCACACAGACGAGGACGAACACCATGGCGGGCTGTAGCCTCGATTGATCCGGCGGTGTGTGCGCCGGTAACGAAACCCGAGGGGAGATCCGCAATGGGCCGTTGGAGCCGTGACGAATTGGAAGAAGCGTTCGATCACTACCAGAAGGTCGCCCGAAAGTGCGCTACTTCGCATGACTGGGATGAGTGGGCCGACCTCTTCACTGAAGACGCCACCTACGTGGAGCATCTCTACGGCACGATGGCCGGACGCGAGGCGATCCGGCGCTGGATCACCGAAGCCATGAAGCCGTCACCCATCGACCAGATGATCTGGTTCCCGATCGACTGGTACATCATCGATGAGGATCGAGGCTGGGTGACATGCCTCGTCTGGAACCGGATGGCCGACCCGGGAGACGGGAGCCTGCATCAGGCTCCCAACTACACACTTCTCAAGTATGCGGGCAACAACGAGTGGTCCTTCGAGGAAGACATCTACAACCCCAGCGAGTTCCAGACGATGATCGAGAAGTGGATGGAAACCAAGGATCGACTGTCCACAACCGGTTAGTTGGCGCGCAGTTACGCAGTTAGTTGGCGCGCAGTCAGTTCGCGCGGTTCTTGTGGTGGGCACCTATGGCATGAGTGTCAGCGATGCCAAGGTGGACAACTCGTCGCCCCGGATGCCCATTGCGAGCGGATCGCGATCGAGGCCACTGGTCAGGTAACAGAACGAAAGCCCTGATTCGGGGTCCGCCCAGGCAACCTGGCCGCCGGCGCCCATGTGCCCAAAGGCGCGGGCCGATGATTTTCGGCCGAAACCGCGCATCATGGCATTGCCATCGTCGCCGGCCATGAGGAGTCCGAGTGTCCTGTTCGACGGTACCCCTGTCATCGGATCCGGGAACTCACAGAGAATCTCCCCGGTTCCGGCGCTCAACACTTCGTCGCTCCACAATCCGCCGGGATTCTCGATCAGTGCCTGGTAATACATGGCCATGTCGGCAGCGTGGGAAATGGCTCCGCCGGCGGGTTGGCCGATCGAGCGCACCAGCGGATCGTTCTGGCTGAGGAGCGACTCGTCGGACGTCCCGATCGCCGAGATGTCCAACCCCAGCCCCTCGCTGGTGGACTTCATCTGCGATGTGCTCGGAGCGGTCCCGACCGAGACCACGTTTGCCACAGCTGCCTGATCTTCAACGGGTGTCCCCAGTTGCAGGCCGGGCAACCCGAGAGGCTGGATGACCTCAGCGCGCACGAACTCCCGGAAGTCCCGGCCAGTTGCCGACTCGATCATTGCTGCCAAGGCCCAGTGCGCGGACGTGCCGTGGTATTCGAAACGGGTTCCCGGCTCCCACTCCAGCGCCCAGGTGGCGAAGCATCGGGACCGCATCTGCGGGTCGATCCAGTCCGATCCAGAGATTTCTGCGTCGGGAATTCCGGCCGTGTGGGTGAGCAGGTGCTCCAGCGTGATCGACTGCTTGCCTCCCTCTGCGAAGCCGTCGATGACATCAGCGGCCAGTGTCGCTCGTGTGAGGAGCCCGGCGTCGAGAACTCGCCAGACGGCGCCCGCAGTGACGGCCTTGGTACAGGAATAGATGATGAATCGTGTGGATTCCGGTGCACCAAAGGTGGCGGTTGCCACCAAATGTCCGTTTCGTGCCAGGGCAATCTGGGCTGCCGGAAGGTGGCGGCTGTCAACCTCGACCCGGGACCGCTGAAGGAGCCTCTCGAGTGCATCCGGATCGATTCCCGCCTCAGCGGCGTCGGCCGTGGGATACCCGAATGATTCCTCTGGTGTGTCACTCACGTCTGGTGTGTCACTCACGCTCGCAGCCTATGGCAATGCCAATTCCTGCTCCGGCAGTGCCAATTCCCGTCACCGGTGTGGCTTGCGGGCAGTAGTCCCATCTCGCACGATGTGGTGATGCTGCGTCGGCGCGTCCTGGTGGATGTCAACCAATTCGAGAAGGACTGGATTCATCGCGAGCGTCTGGATCAGATCTTCAGCGAGGAAGAACTCCTGCTTCTGGCTGAATCGTCTGCAGAAGCCCTGGCGGCGCGTTACGCCGCCAAGCTCGCCTACCTGGAAATCATTCAGATCGGCAATGACCCGGAAACCCTCCGCGGGGTCACGGTGGTGAGCGAACCGGGAGGTGTGCCCCGGATGCAGTCGTTCGTGAGCAACGATGGCACCCCGGTGAGCCTCGATTGCGCGACCGTAGAAGGCCGGCCTGCGAGACTGGCCCGACAAACGATCCATGTGTCCCTCAGTCACGACAGCGGCGTAGCCGCGGCCCTGGTCGTGGTTCAGGCAAGCGCGATTCCTGCAACCGCTATTCGAACAACACCGCCTTTCGAACAACCGCATTTCGAACAACACAGTCCCGGGAGTCCGAGTGACAGCTGAACAGAACGTCGAACCGCCGGCCCAGGTCAGCGACGAGCCGATCGCCTCAAACTGGTACCGGCTCTCCGTGGAGGAGACGGCCAAGTCCCTCGGTGCTGACACCACCGCCGGGCTCAGCACACACGAGGCCCGGTCCAGACTCGCAACATACGGCGAGAATGTGATCACGCCTGAGCCGTCCCCGTCTGGCTGGCGTATTGCCATGGGTCAGCTCCGCGACTCCATGAACGTGATGCTGGTTGTGGTGGCCATTGCGAGCCTTGCCATCGGTGAGACCGGTACCGGGATCCTTGTGGCGGCTCTCGTGTGTCTGAACGTGGTGATGGGCACGAGGCAGGAACTGAAGGCGAAGGCGAGTGTTGACGCCCTCGCCGACATGCAGATTCCCATGACCCGGGTCATCCGCAATGGTTCACTGGTGGAACTCCCGGCCACGGAACTGGTACCCGGTGATCTGATCCAGCTCGAAGCCGGGGATCTGGTGCCGGCCGACGGGCGCCTGGTCCGTGCAGCGACGCTCGAAACACAAGAAGCCGCGCTGACCGGGGAGTCGGCACCCATCCCGAAGTCCCCGGACATTCCCGATGGCATCGAGGTGGCACTCGGTGACCGCACCGACCTCGTCTTCCAGAACACCTCCGTGACTCGGGGAACCGCAACGGCGCTGGTGACCGAAACCGGCATGCGCACCGAGATGGGACGGATCGCCGGGATGCTGGCTGCGGTCGAACGCACCAAGTCTCCGCTGCAGAAGGAGCTGGACTCACTCACCAAGATCCTCGGGGTGATCGCCTGGTCAGCGGTTGCACTGATCGTGGTCATCGGCCTGGCCCGTGGACTGGAGTGGAGTGACCTCCTGCTGCTCGGCACGGCCATGGCGATCTCCGCCATTCCCACCGGTTTGCCAACGTTCGTGCAAGGGATGCTTTCCTACGGGGCCCGTCAACTTGCCGATGCAAAGGCAGTGGTCAAGAACCTGACCGACGTGGAGACACTAGGTGCCACCAGCGCGATCAACAGCGACAAGACGGGCACGCTGACCCTCAACAAGATGACTGCCAGCAAGGTCTGGTTCCGGGAGAAGTGGTACAGGGTCGAGGGGGGCGGATACGAAAAGAACGGCGCAATTCTCGGAGTTGCCGGACAGGACACACCTGACTTCACCAACCTTGCGTTGGGACTCACGCTTGCCAGCGACGCAACCGTGTCCGATGTCGGTGAAGTGGTCGGTGATCCCACCGAGGCCGCGCTCGTTGTTCTGGCCGCCAAGGTGGGTGTGGATGCCCCCGAAACGCGTCGTGAGTACCCGCGTGTGGCAGAGGTGCCCTTTGATTCTGCATACAAGTTCATGGCGACCTTCCATCACCTGGAGGTCGAAGGTGAAGAAGTCGTGGGCGAATTGGTCAAGGGTGCGCCTGATGTGATCCTGAAGCGCTGTTCAAGCGCGGCCGACGGTGGTGGACTCGGATCGGGGACACCGATTGACGAAGCACGGGCCGGGATCACAGCGGCCGTGGAACGTATGTCATCAGAGGGCTTGAGGGTGCTTTCCTTTGCTGCTCGGGTCATCCCTGCGGATCAGGAGGGGCTTGTCGATTCGGATCCGATGTCACTGGTGCAAGATCTGGTGTTCGTGGCCCTTGTCGGCATCATCGATCCGTTGCGACCCGCTTCCAAAGAGGCCGTCAAGGTTGCACAAGCTGCCGGCATCGACGTCCGCATGATCACCGGGGATCACGCCGTGACCGCGAAGGCGATCGCTGATGACCTCGGTCTGGGCGAAGGCGTGATCACCGGCGCGGAATTCTCCGCCATGAGTGACACCGAAGTCCTCGAACGCCTTCCCGACCTCCATGTGTTCGGCCGGGTCTCACCGGAAGACAAATTGCGTCTGGTCAACCTCATGCAGACCCAGGGAGACATCGTCGCCATGACCGGCGATGCGGTGAACGACGCTGCGGCGCTCAAGCAGGCGGACATCGGTGTGGCGATGGGCTCTGGAAGCGAGGTGACCAAACAGGCCGCCCGGATGATCCTCACCGACGACAACTTCGGAACGTTGATCCATGCGATCGAGCTTGGCCGGAGCATCTACGCCAAGGTCGTCTCCTATGTGAGATTCCAGATGTCCCAGTTGCTCAGCCTGGTCATGTTGTTCGTCACGGCGAGTGTCTTCGGAATCAACGACGGGGTCGCCCTGACTCCGCTGATGGTGTTGTTCCTGAACTTCTTCGTGGCTGTGGGGCCGGTGGTGGCAATCATGGTCGACGAAACACCCCCCGGGATCATGTCTCAGCGTCCCCGGGATCCGAACGTGGGAATCACCAACTCCAAAGCCGTCGGCCGATGGGTCGGTTACGGGGCAGCGCTGTTCCTGGTCACACTCGTTCCACTGCTCTTCGGGCCGGACGAACTCCAGGTGGATGCACCCAGCGCCTCAATGACCATGGCGTTCGTGGTGATCGGATTCGGAACTGTGCTCAGCGGCCTCGTGATGCGGCGCGATCCCGAGTCGGGATTGTCTCCTCCGATTCTGAAGACGGTGGGGATTCTTGCCATTCCGGCCTTCCTGGTGATCATGGCCGTGGAGACGGCTTTCCTGCAGAGGGCTCTCGGCACCATGTCGCTGACCGGAGGACAGTGGTTGGTGAGTGCTTCACTGTCGCTGGTGATAGTGGTGGTCGTGGAGGGCGACAAGCTGATTCGCTCCGCGAGGTCGAAGTAGAGGCGGTTCACTCAGGGACGGTGCCCTGCGTCAGGTCCGCAGAAGATTGATGACCTGATCCCCAAGCGCGAGCTTCCCCTGGCGCATCACCCTTCGATTGGCTCCGGTGTCCTCCGGTGCGTAGCGATAGTTGGCCATGAGGCCTCCGGAGCGGGTTTCACCCAACTCCGAGGTGTCCGCGCCTGCAATGATCCGCAGAAGTCTGGCCCCGTTTCCCATGTGGAACCTCGCCACGGGGTCAAGCAGCTTTCCCTTGTCCGACCAGGAAGTCAGGTACTGGGCTCCTTGGCGCGCCAACTCGCCGGAGCCGGCGGTTTGCGCGGGAGACTCCGCCACATTGCTGGCGACCTCGGGCAGGTTCGAGTTGAGCCATGAGACGAACCCCGGGATGGGTGAGAGGGTGACGAAGTTGGAGATGTTAGGGAACTCGTCTGCGATCGCAGTGACACTCTCTTCGATCAATCTTCGCCCTTGTCCCAGTCCGGCCAGCGCCGTTTCGGTGCTCCAGATCGAATAGAAGACCGCGGTGTCGGCTGTGCCGGGATCCAGAGTTGGTGCGGCGGGATCCAGTATCGCTTGCAGGCTGTCGGGCAGGCCTTGCCAGAGTGCTGTCCAAACGACGTTGGTCGGTCGCTGTGGCAAGCCGGGGTGAACCCATGCGAACACCCGGCGATCTCCTGCGAGCCGGTTCTCGAGGTCGGCATCGTCAGCCACGGGATTCACGGGCTCGCGGCGTGCGAGCTTCCTGAGCAACTCCTGATCGGCAATCGGGTCCAATGTTTTTGCCCGTGCCCCACCGGAGAGCCGTTGCCGAAGGTCGGTTGTCAGTTGCCGGACTTCGGCTGCATCCTCCGCAGAGAGTTCGGAGGACTTCATCATCCGGGCCCGTCGATCCACGAGATCGGCAAGATCAGGCATGGTCATGATCGGGCATTGTCACGATCTCCATTGTGTGCATCGACTGGGTACTGTGTGGGACCCATGCGTTCCCATCTGCGAATAGGTCGACAGCTGGGTGTGCCGATTGGCGTGAACATCTGGGTGTTCGCCATCGCGTTGGTGCTCGCATTCTCGCTCGCCACGCTCTCGTTGCCAAGCATGGCGCCCGGCCACCCCGACTCCGCCTACTGGTTTGCTGCCGTCCTGGGTGTATTCGGGTTCCTTGGCTCTCTCGTCACCCACGAGCTCGGCCATTCGTGGGTGGCGCAGCGCAATGACGTGCAGGTTGTCGAGATCACACTCTGGTTGTTCGGTGGTGTCGCCAAGCTGGAAGGTGACGCGGATGATCCCGGCTCTGAGTTTCGCATCGCCCTCGCCGGTCCGTTCATGAGCCTGGTCACAGGCCTTGTGGTTGGCGGTGCCGCGTGGCTGACCGATCGGTTGGGCGGTTCCACGGTGCTGGTGGCCCTTCTCGTCTGGCTTGCGGTGATCAACGGGATTCTTGCAGTCTCGAACCTCCTGCCGGCGTTCCCACTCGATGGAGGACGGATCCTGCGCGCGATGATCTGGCGGCGCATGGGAGCAAAGATCCCGGCCACTCACGCGGCAGCGCTCTGGGGGCAGATTCTGGCTGTGGGGCTTGCCGTCGTCGGTCTTTGGGTGGCCCTGAACCCGTCCGTGTATTCGGGTCTGTGGCTGATGGCCATCGGGATCTTCCTGTTCGTGGCGGCACGTTCGGAATGGAAGTCGTCGGAACCTCAGCCACAGATGCTGACAATGAAGGTCGGCGAGGTGAGCCGGGCATTACCCGGTGCCCTCAGAAGCGATGCCACGGTGGCTGATGTCGAGCAGGCACTTCTGCAACATCCCCTGGTGCCGCTGGTGCCACTGATCGACGATCGCGGGACACTCTCCGCGATGGCCTCACACAGCGGCGTCGGCCGGATTCCCCCGGCCCAGCGGCGAGCAGTGCCGGCGACCTCGATTTCCGAACCGATCATGTCCCTGCCCAAGGTCGACCCGGACGATTCCGTTCAGACCGTTCTGGACCGCCTCGGATCCGGCATTGCCTGGTGGGCACTTGTTCCCGCGAACGACGGGTCGATCCGCGCGTTGCTCTCCACAGACCTCGATCGGGTCCTGGAGACCGCCCGGGGCTGAGAAACGCACGGGTCGGGTACGGGGTTCGGGCGACGCCGGAACCTATTCTGTACCGATGGCGAATCGCCGCTCCATCGGGTCCGGAGGACCCGTCCGACGAATGATGGGTCCGGTTCTTCCGGCCTTGCTTCGTCAACGGCGTCGTCTGATCCTCGCCGCAATCGCGGTTGCCGTCGGCGTGGCCTATCTGGCTGGAACACTCGGGTTGCTGGGCCGAATTGGCCGGGGTCTTGATGACCTCTCGGAGACCAGCGCCGACCATGCCGATCTCGTCGTTGAAGGCGAGATCGCGTACGAATCCACGATTGAACAGGTCCGTCGACTCGTACCGGCCACGGTTGCCGACATTGCGGAGCGTACTGAGGGGATCGCGTCAGCGTCCCACCGTCTGGAGGACGTTGCCATCGTCGTTGACTCCTCGGGCGAACCCGTTGTTGACATCGGGCTGTCAGAGCAACCGCTCGGACAGAACTGGCCGGAAGACTCATCGGTGTCGCCGGTGGAGATCGTGGAGGGTGAACCGCCAACGGCCGAAGGCGAAGTTGTCATCGACTCCCGATCTGCCGAGGCAGCCGACCTCGACATTGGTGATGAAGTGACTGTCGCCGGCCGCCAGGTAGGAACCTTCAAGGTTGTCGGACTGGCCGAACCGCCGGCTGGTGGAATCAATCAGGGTGCAAGCCTCACCGTTCTGAACACAATCGATGCCAGGGAGTTGTTCGATCGCCCGGTTGACGACAACAGGGTGGCCATTGTCATCGAGGAAGGTGCAGACATAGACGAGGTGGCCGATCGGCTGGCGCCGCTCCTGCCCGGCGGAACGGAGCTGGTCACCGGCGAAGAAGCCGCGGAGCACCAGGCGGAGGCCCTCACGCGCAGCTTCTCGCTGATCAGCCTTCTCGTAATCGCTTTCGGTGTTCTGGCGCTGCTCGTTGGCATGTTGACCGTGGCCAACTCCCTGACACTGCTTCACTCGCAGAGGCGACACCTCTATGCCACGTTCCGCACGATCGGTGCGCGCAAGTCGCAGCTTCGTTTCGCCGCCACCACCGAAGCAGTGCTTCTGGCCGTGTTTGCCTCCTTGATCGGATTACCCTTCGGGCTCCTCATCGCCTGGCTCATCGAGCGGGCGCTTGGTGCGTTGGGCACAGCCATTCCGACCTCTGGACCCTGGCTCACTCCGACCTCGGCAGCGATTGCGGTTGGCATAGGCATCCTCACCACGGCGGTGGCGGCCTGGAAACCGGTCAGTCGGGCCAGTTCGGTCCCTCCTGTCGAAGCTCTGCGCCCGGCTGAGGAGGTGGCGCAACGAACCAACCCGCTGCCGACGGCTCTCAGTTGGGCCGCAGTGCTGGGAGTCGCAGCGGCGGGAGTCTCGCTTCTTGCCGGGCAGACCAACCAAGTGGTCATGGTGGCCGCGGCGGTGGCAGCGGGAGCGACTTTCGTGATTCTGGTCTTGCCTTGGATCTTGTCGCGCTCTGTGGCGCTTGTGATCCGGATCGGTCCGTTCAGGCCGCGCCCGCTGCGAAGGGTTGCCGCCCGGGACGCTGCGAGAAACCCGCGGAGGACTGCTTCAACCGCGGCTGCGGTGTTGGTTTCCACGGCAGTTCTGACCGGCCTGGTCGCATTCATGGGATCGTTCACCGAATCGTTGTCCACGGAGGTCGATGGCCTCGTTGTTGCGGA
>JAUXGW010000340.1 GCA_030621865.1 Actinomycetes bacterium | reverse complement strand
CCGTTGGGCAACCCGATGCGGTTCATCCGCTGGGAACCCGGTCTGCGAGCACTCTTTCACGGTCTGCCTGTGTTCGATCCGGACACAGCCGACCTGCGCAACGCCGACGGCTCTCCCCTCGATCCGGCCACCACGTTCTCACTCGACGACATCGTTGCGGACGGGTCGGCAGCATCCGAAGCAGGCCACTTCCTGAGCACTGCCGGATACCTGGTCGTCAAGAATGTGTTCACACCCGCTGAGGTGGAGCAGTTCATTGCCGCGACCCGCAGAGCGGCCGGCGAGGCATCACAACACGATGAACAGTCGTGGTGGGGGCGAACCGAAGCAGGCGAAGAGATCCTCACCCGTGTTCTCGATGCACACCGCCAACCCGAACTGGCAGGACTTCCCCGCGATGAACGCGTGGTTGCCATCGCCGCGTTGTCACCTGACAACCTCGCTCCCCGACTCAGCGACAAACGCGACTCGATATCGATTCTGTGGAAGCGCAAGAATGTCGCCGAAGGCCTTTCCGACCTCCCCTGGCACCGCGACTGTGGCATGGGTGGCCACGCCATCAACTGTCCGCTCATGGTGATGTCGATCTGCCTGACAAGTGGAAGCCCGGGTGCCGGCGAACTCAGGGTGCTGCCGGGCTCACACAAGGGTTCCTATCCGTTCGTGGACGGGCGTGACACCCGTGCGCCCGAAGGGATCGCCGTGAATGTCGAAGCCGGCGATCTGTCATTGCACTACGGCGATGTCATGCACGCGTCGATGCCTCCAACGGATGACACCACACCGGAACGCATCAGCCTGCTGATCGCATTCGTACCGGAGCAGTTCGGCAATCACCTCGGAGACGGTGTCTACAACGACGTGCTGCTGGGCAATGAAGGCGGCCAGATCGAACACCTGGCCGACAAGCTCGGGTACGAAAAGTACCAGGCGTCAGAGGCCTGAACCCATGACCCTCACCCACCAGCAGTCAATTGACGCGTTCTCCACGGTTCTCCGGGACACGGTGAATCTGGCTTCCCGAACTCCGCCTGACCTGCAGATTCCCACCTGCGGCGAATGGGAGGCAAGGGACCTGTGGGAACACCTCGGACAGGTTCACCGCTGGGCCACCTTGCTCATCGCGACACACTCACGCGAATACATCAAACGCCGCGACGTCGAGATCGAGGAACCCCGCAACGGTGACTGGGCCCAGTGGTTGGAGTCGGGCGGCACCAGACTCGTCTCCACCCTGGCCGAGAACACCGGCGACGAGGCCGTCTGGAGCTGGGGTGACGATCACCACGTGCGCTGGTGGTCGAGACGACAGCTCCACGAGACCATCATCCACAACGCCGATGCGGCGCTTGCCATGGGCCAGTATCCCGACATTCCTGCCGAGCTTGCCGCTGACTGCCTCGATGAACTCCTCGACAACCAGCCGGCGAACGCTCCGCGCGGCGAGCCCGATTCGAATACCTTCACGGTGCATCTGCACGCCACTGATGACGGTCTGGGTGAAGCCGGCGAGTGGATGATCTCCGTGGAGGACGGTGATCTCACCTACACCCACGCCCACGGCAAGGGTGACGTTGCGCTGCAGGGCTCCGCCACCGAACTTCTCCTGTGTCTGGCCAACCGCTTGGATCTGGACGACGCGGAAATCAAGTTGTTCGGAGACGAACAGGCGATGCGTTCCCTGATCGAGCTGGCCGCTTTGTGATCCTCCCATGAGTCCCGCCGAAAACGCCGCCAACGGCCAACCCGGAATCCCCGATGAGGGACCGCCACCAGGACTTCAAGTACAACAACTGGCCTGGATGGCCGAGCGGTATCCGGACGAACCTGCCTATGTCCGCCTCGACACCGGCGAAATCCTCACCTTCGCCCAATGGGACGCAGCGGCCAACAGCCTGGCCAGGGGTTTCGTGGACCTCGGTGTGGCGCCGGGCGACCGGATCGCCATCCACCTGGACAACGCGGCAATCTTCGACTGGATCATCTCCTACGCGGCCGTTCACAAGGCGGGAGCCGTGGCCGTGCCCACCAACACGCGACTCACCGCCAAAGAGTTGGGTCATGTATTGGGCCATGCCGGGCCAACCGTCGTGATCACCACCACCGAAGGTGAACCCAACCTGGACCTGGCCAGGCGCGAGCAGTCGATAAAACATGTCCTCGTGGCTGATCAAGGCGGGCTGGCGGCCACGATGTCTAGCGACTCCTCCCCGTTTCAGAGCCCGGTGGCGCCCCATGACCTGGCCGACATCATGTACACCTCCGGCACCACGGGACTGCCCAAGGGCATCGCCGTTGAGCACCG
>JAUXGW010000015.1 GCA_030621865.1 Actinomycetes bacterium | reverse complement strand
CCTTCTTGGCCGGTGCCTTCTTGGCCGGTGCCTTCTTGGCCGGTGCCTTCTTGGCCGGAGCCTTCTTGGCCGGTGCCTTCTTGGCCGGAGCCTTATTCCTGGCCGGCGCCTTGGATTTGTTTGATGCCTTGGCTGGAGATTTCGTCACAGGTTTCTTTCCGCTCGAATCCAGATCGATTCCATCGGAACCGCGTGGGTGAGTCCGGCGAGGATAGTCGGTCTTGACACTCCTTGGCTCACCAGAGGGTGAAACCGGACAGAGGAACACCCGAATGTGCCAATTTCTTCCCCCGATTCAAGGGGTGGCCGGATTCAGGGATCCGGGACTCAGGGACCCGGGATTCAGCGGCGCCAGCCGAAACGGCGACCCGGTTCCTCTTCCGAGTCGAAGAATGCACTCATGGCATCATCACCGGCGGGTGGCTCGCTGACCGCATCTTCGAGTTCCCTGAGGTACTTGTCGGATCCTCCGGAACCAGCATCGGACTCGTTGGCAAAGTCGACCGTTCCACCGCCCTCACCCCACGCTGCATCCGGGTCAGAGGATTCCTCACGAACCACTTCTTCCACGGCCTGGGTGGGATCACCGGTTGCCGCCGACTCGCTCGCAACCGAAACTTCGGGAGATTCAACGCCTTCCTCCACAACGTCCACTTCGATTACCGCTGCAGATTCGGGTTCAACAGATTCGGGTTCAACAGACTCGGGTTCAACGGATTCGGGTTCAACGGATTCCGGTTCACCAGCTTCTGCCTCGAAAACGGACTCTGCCGCTTCCACAGCGGTGGATTCGGTCGATCCCAGCGACGTGGGATCCTCGACCATGGAAACCAGGCTTGCTGCGACCCCGGTCAGTTGCGCCCTGTAACCCTCGAGGCGTGACTCGATGTCGGTCACTGCCGAGTGCAGGTCATTACGTCGGGACTCCAGTTCCGCAACTTCCTGGATTGCTCGGCCCTTGGCAGTTGCATATTCAGCCTCGGCCCGTTGCCTGCCCTCGGCAATCATCGTCTGGGAGCTGGTTTCGGCATCGACGACAAGGGTCTGCGCCCGATCGCGAGCCTCGGCCACAGTGGCATCGGCAGTCTTGCGGGCCATGACCAAGGTGCTGGTGGCCCTTTCGATCTCGTCTTCCTCGGAAACCACCGGGGCTGCCTTGGCAGCGGCAGATGCCGCGGTAAGGCTCTTCTCCAGTTCCACAGCCCTGGCCTCAGCGCGGGTCGCCCGCTCCTCGAGCTTGCGATACAGCGACAACAACTGGACCAGAGCGGTGCCGGCCTCCTCGAGGAAGCGCTCGACCTGATCGATGTCGTAACCGCGGCGGCGCTCTGTGAACTCCTTTGTTTCGAATAGCTCCGGGGTGAGTTCGCTCAGTTCCATGCTGCGAGATTACATGCTCCGGCCGCTTGGGCGGGGTACCACCTGTCACATCCTCAACAGAGGATCGGCGAGATCAGCATCACCGCGACGATCACGATGATCGGACTCAGATCGAGGGACATGCCACCCATGCGAACGGCCGGGATCGCTCGGCGAAGTGGTCCGAGCACCCATTCCGTCGCGGCGGTCAACAAACGACGCAGAGTCTCCAGAAATTCTCCGCCCGGCGGGAAATAGGAAACAACGACCCGAGCCAGAATCAGCAGCACGAACAGGTCAAGTGCTGTACAGAGAATCCGCACAATCAGTCCGCGTACTCGCTGAGGCGTCCTTCCTCGAGGCGCTTCCTGTCGTCTGCGGAGACGTCAGCACCCTTGGGTGTGAGCAGGAACACTTGTTTGGCCACTCTCTCCATCTCGACTTCGAGGCCGTAGGAGAGCCCGCTGGCGAAATCTATGAGTCGACGGGCCAGATCACGGTCGACTCCCTGAAGGTTCAGGATCACCGGTTGGACCTGCTTCACAGCATCGGCAACGGCCCTGGAGTCGTCGAACACCGTCGGGGTGACCACATCCGGCTTGCCGGATGTGGGAATCGGCCTGACCACGGCCCGGTCCTTCATGGATGACGGTTGTACCGTGACAGGGCCACGGGGCGGAGGTCGGTCGACGTCGGGAACGCCTATCATGCGAACCCCGCCGTCTTCATCCGACTCCCGCTGACCCGATCCGGATTGACCTGATGGCGATGGACCCGACTCGGAGGGAATCGGAGCCATCGGTCGCAGAGCGTTGGACCGCTGGTTGGGAGATCCGGAGTCGCCGGAACCCTCGTCGCCATACCCGGCTTCTTCGTCTTCGAAGTCGTCGTAGTAGGGATCGTGGCCGAGTCCGAGGAACTCTCTTGCGCTGTCTAACCAGTTGGGCATCTGTCACTAACCTCGCCGCAAACATAGTCGCCATGGGACGCCAAGTTGCTCACCACAGAGCATATCTTTCGGCCGATCTTCAATCACATCGCCGGGGACATCACCGAGGTCACTGCCGGGCGGGTCTCGGGCCCACGAGCGCGGTTCCGATCCTCAGGAGACTCGATCCCTCCTCGATCGCCACTTCCAGGTCACCGCTCATACCCATTGACACCTCGGGTAGCCCGAGGGAATCGGCTTCCGATGCGAGCCAGGCGAAGCTGTTCCTGGCATCCTCGGGATCACCGGGGGGACCAACTCCCATGAGACCTTCCACTTCCAGACCGGCGCCCAGGGCCTCATCCACCAACGCGGGCGCGTCCTCCGGCCGGCACCCTCCGCGCCCTCCGAGACCGGCCAGATCCACTTGGATCAGCACGCGGGCACCACTCGCCCGCTTGGCAACCTCCTGGATCACTGATGAACGATCCAACGACTGCCAGACTCCGACCAAACCGGCCAACTGGCGCACCTTGTTGGACTGGAGTCGACCGACAAAATGCCAGATGGGTTCCTCGAGACCCAGTTCCGAGAATCGTTTCGATTTCGCTACCAGTTCCTGCGCGTAATTCTCGCCGAGGTTCGCGAAACCCGCTTCCCTGGCCGCCAGGGCAACCTCAAAGGGATGTCCCTTCGTGACAGCCACTGTGGTGACCGGCCGATCAGTCAGAGCGGATATCCGAAGGTCGAGGTCGTCGCGGCGTTCGGATATCTTCTGGATCAACGGCGCGATATCGGCCTTCATTTCGTCTGTCTTTTCCCCGCGATCGCCGTCGCCCGGGGTGCCTGGCGCCTCGTTCACCGGTCCACTCCGCTCTGGCTGGACGCAGAAGCAGATGGCGGCTCCCACCAGATCACACCAACCTGTCGCTGCGAGTCCCGAGATCTGCGGTAGGAAAAATGCCTGGGTGATGCGGCCGTACAGACGGGATCGCTTCGGTTGTGCACTGGATTCACTCCATCCACGGCCAATGCGGATCGCACGGCTGCATCAATGTCCAGTGCCGGTCGACCGTCCGCTGTGACTCCACGAACCTGAGGGCCGAAGAGGTCCGCCATGGTCTCCAGGTCGGCTTCTCCGAACTCATAGTTGGAAGCGGAGATGCACGGCCCGAGCACCCAACGGATCTGGCGGGCTCCAAGAGTTCTCATCCGGGCAACGGCGGCGTCCAGGATTCCTGCCGCCAATCCTTTCCATCCGGCGTGCACAGCAGCGACAACCACGGAATCTCCAGTCTCACTCCAGAGCAGGACGGGAGCGCAGTCCGCCACCCGAATACTGATCGGCATTTGCGGGCGATCGGTGACCAGAGCATCGGCCGACTCTCCCTCTACCGGCTCATCCGACACCGTCACAACGGTGGCACCGTGGATCTGTTGCAGCCAACTCCATCGGCCGGAGACGACGCTGTCCTGGCGTTCACGAAGCTCCGAGGGTGAAACCTTCGGCGAAAAGTCGCCGTCAGCAGAGTCGGTGAATACAAAACGGACTTCCGCGCCGTTTGCCAGCGGGATCGCTGTGGCATCAGCCACGGTGATTCCTATTTCAGGAAGGACGGAACGTCGAACTCATCGTCACCACCGAACAGCTCATCGTCGTCATCATCGGATCCGAACACGTCCGAAAGACCGGCATTGTCGGATTCACCCTCGATCGAGCGACCCTTGCGGGGTTTGCTGTTGTCCCAGCGTTCGAACCCTGCGGCAATGACCGTGATCCGAATCTCATCACCGAGTTCATCGTCGATGACCGCACCAAAGATGATGTTGGCTTCCGGGTGGGCAACCTCGTGAATGATTCCGGCAGCCTCGTTGACTTCGAACAGGCCTAGGTCGCTGCCACCCGAAATGTTCAACAGGATGCCGCGTGCACCATCGATGGCGGCCTCGAGCAGTGGGGAGGAGATGGCAGCTCTGGCCGCGTCCATGGCACGACCTTCTCCGCTGGCGTAGCCAACTCCCATGAGGGCGGACCCGGCATCGGTCATGATCATGCGGATATCGGCGAAGTCGGTGTTGATGAGGCCAGGAGTGGTGATCAGGTCGGTGATTCCCTGGACACCCTGGAGCAGGACCTCGTCAGCCATCTTGAATGCACTGAGCACGGAAGTCTTGTCATTCGCGACGCTCAACAGCCGGTCATTTGGAATGACGATCTGCGTGTCCACGCGTTCCTTGAGCTTGAGGATCCCGTCGTCAGCCTGAACGGCGCGGCGGCGACCCTCGAAGTTGAACGGGCGGGTGACCACACCGATCGTCAGTGCGCCCTGCTGTTTGGAGATTTCGGACACAATGGGAGCAGCACCGGTACCGGTGCCTCCACCCTCGCCGGCGGTCACGAAAACCATGTCGGCACCGGAGAGCACCTCTTCGATTTCTGCTCGATGGTCCTCGGCGGCTTGCTGGCCCACATCTGGATCGGATCCAGCACCCAGTCCGCGTGTCAGGTCACGGCCGATGTCCAACTTGATGTCGGCATCACTCATCAGGAGTGCCTGCGCATCGGTGTTGATGGCGATGAACTCAAC
Source organism: Actinomycetes bacterium (assembly GCA_030621865.1). GTDB lineage: Bacteria > Actinomycetota > Acidimicrobiia > Acidimicrobiales > Microtrichaceae > JAHRAZ01. The sequence goes on along the minus strand of JAUXGW010000015.1, from coordinate 20,148 downwards.
ACCCTTCAGTCCGGCATCGATCATGCGGTTGATTGCGTTGCAACCACCACCGCCGATACCGACCACCTTGATGATGGCTAGATAGTGCTGTGGATTCTGGGCCATTCAGGGTGCCTCCGAGCGGGTACCGCTGTTATCGAGATGCTTGAATATTTGAAGATTCAGTGGAGGTTCAGACCGGTGTGAACCTCACCGTGAGGCTGAGCCTACGGCGGGTAGCCCCCCGGATCAACGATCCTCGCTCGGATTGGTGCCGATCTCGCAACCTTCAGCCCTGGTGATGACGATTCGGGAGGGTACGGAAACGTCGAGTTGTTCCAGACACGTGAGGTCAACAGATCCACCGAGGGCGGCTTCCACAGCGATCGCCTTCTCGGGGACATCGGTTGGCAGGCCGAACACGATCGTGGCGGGCGCAGGCCCGTTCGTGAAGGATTGTTCCATCTCGAAAGTCACGATCCCGTCGTCGGCCACCGCTGCCGAGTGAAGTCTTTCGATGCTCGACGGACCCATGAGCCGGAACACGGAAAGGACCTCGATCACAGGGCCGGGTGCCGATCCGGATTCCCCGACTTCGCCGGCAAGCTCGGTGTCCGAGAGGTCAAGGGTGGCCAGAGCGGGGACAAAAGCATCGAGGGGTCCCGCCGATTCCGGCGGAATCACCGACCCCGAGGCGGTCACGACATGGGTCGACGAACCGGTGTCGACCAACATGGCGGGGCGCTGGGGTGTGACGGTCAGCCGGAGGGTGTTCGGCCAATCCTTCTCCGCCACCACGTTCGCCACCCAGGGAATATTGCGGGCATCCTCGGAGATGGTCGCCAGATCGCTCAAGAGCAAAGGCTCGTCAATCAACCCGAGCGAGTCGACCAATTCCGACGCGTGCTCCCCCTCCACCCCGCTGACGTCGACTTCCTTGATTGCCAGCAAGGGACTCAGAACGACTCCAATGGCAACCGCAACCAGGCCCAACAGGCCGAGAACGGTCCAGAGGACGTATTTGCCAATCGGGCGCCGTCGGCCCTTGCCACCGGAACCCGGAACACCGGATGACTTTGGCGCCGCCGACCGCTTCAACTTGCCGACACCACCCTTGGGTGCGCCACCGGAGGTCGCGCCACCAGCGGTACCGCCAACAGGCCGACGCGTGGTCGTCACGGTCCACCCACCGGGTTCCGGAAACCAACCAGGCGGGTCTCCGGGCGGAGTTGCACCCCGAACTGCTCCTGCACAATGCCGATCACCCGGTCCATGAGTTCATGAACATCATCTGCGCTGCCGTTGGTGTCGGCCTGGATGAAGTTGGCATGTTTGTCCGATACCGACGCAGTACCAACCCGCAGGCCCTTGCATCCGGCGGCGTCGATCAGCTGACCAGCCGATGCCCCGGCCGGGTTGGCGAAAACTGATCCCGCGTTGGCACCTCCCGGCTGATTCTCCCTGCGCCAACGGACGATCTCGGACAGTTCAGCTTCTCCCGCCTGCCTGTTCCCGCGCCGCAGTTGGAACTCGGCCTCGGAAACAACGGTGGTGGAGGCGATATTGGAATGGCGGTAACCCAAGTCCAGTTCGTTCGGTGCCATGGTCAGATTCTCCCCGGTCCGCAAGTCAACTGCGCGGATGGCACTCAGCGTTGCCGAGATGTCGGAACCGTGACCGCCTGCATTCATCCGTACCGCACCTCCGACGGTGCCAGGTACCCCCACCGCCCACTCGAATCCGGTGAGTGACTCGGCAACTGTCCTGCGCGCCACAACGGGAAGCAATGCTGACGAACCGGCGGTGACAGTTTTGTGGAGCACCGAAACTGCCGAAAAGCCTGCGCCAAGTCGAATTGCGAGACCGTCGAAGCCGGCATCACTCACCAGGAGGTTGGAGCCGTTGCCGACCACCAACACCTCCATTTCTGCGGCGGGTCGACACTCACCGAGCAGTGTCAGCTGCGCAGGACCTTCAACGTCCACGAACACCCGGGCTGCCCCGCCCACGCGATATGTGGTCAGCGGAGCAAGCGAGAAGTTCTCGACCGCCGTCAAACCAGCCGATTCAATCGTTCTCAACATGTCGCTCATCGATCCAACATCCTCAGTCATCCAACATCGCCAGAACCATGTCACCGACATCGCGGACGTCGCCTGCACCAAGGGTCAGGAACACGTCCCCAGGTTCCAGAATCCCGACTGCGAGCCGTGCAACCTCCTGCAGGGTCGCAGCCCAGTGCAACTCGTCGGGCCTGTTTGCAGGGTCGGAGATTCCCGACACTGCCTCGATCAGCAACTCTCCGGTGATGCCCTCGCGCGAGTCCTCTCCAGCCGGGTAGATCTCGGTGAGGATGAGTTCATCCGAATCTCCGAAGGCGTCGCCGAATTCCCTCCACAACGCTTCCGTACGCGAATAACGGTGCGGCTGGAACACCGCAACCACCCGCCGCCAGCCACTCAACCTCGCGGCCCGCAGCGCGGCGTTCACCTCCGCCGGCAGGTGTGCATAGTCATCGATGACCACCACCCCGCCTGCCTCGCCCCGTTTCTCGAATCGACGATGCAGCCCCGTGTGTGTCGAGATCGCGCCCGAGGCTGCTGTGAGATCAAGATCCATTTCGCCCACCATTGCCAGCGCACCTGCGGCATTCAGGGCATTGTGGTCACCAGGCAACCTCAGGTTCACGCGGTAGGTCGCCGAGCCGGACTCCAGGTCGAACTCGGATCCATCCGTGTGCATCGTGAGGTTGCGAATTCGGTGATCGGACGGGCCGAACCCGTAGGTGGCGCAATCGAGTTCCGCACCGATCGCGACAGAACCCGGATCATCGGCACAGACCAGTGTGGGACCGTCGGTATCCTCGAGAAACTGCACGAATCCGGCCCGCAGGTTGTCCCAGCCGCCCCAGAACTCGAGATGGTCGGGCTCGGCATTGGTCAACATCGCAGCCGAGCGCGGCCCGGCCAGGAATGACCCGTCGCTCTCATCGGCCTCCAGAACAAGATATTCACCGGCCCCCAGGGAAGCTGCTCCACCCAGGGCGGGAACGGGCGCCCCGAGCAACCACGAAGGATCGGCCCCGACACCACGCAGCGCCACGGCCAGGAGGGACGAAGTTGTGGTCTTCCCATGGGTTCCCGAAACGGAAACGAATGGTTGTTGCAGTGCGAAAGCCGGCAGAAACTCCCGGCGGTTCATCACCGGCACCCCGGCGGCGCGGGCCACCAGAACCTCGGGATTGCCATCACCGACAGCCGTGGAAACCACAACCGCATCAAGGTTCGCCACATCGGCAATGTTGGTCCCGGAGTGGCCTATGCGGATCTCCACTCCCAGACGCCGCAGTGGAACAAGCGCTGGCCGGTCGACGAGATCACTGCCGGAAACAGCGTGTCCACCTTCCGCCAGCAATGTGGCAATGGCACTCATGCCCGCCCCGCCGATGGCGACCACATGCACTCGACGCGGTCGTGACAGGTCGAAGGACTCAGCGCGCATTTTCCACCAGCAGATCCGCGACAGCCGCCGCGGCATCCGTACGAGCGGTCGCGGCCGCCGCCGAAGCCATGACCTCGAGACGCCCGGGATCCTGAACAAGGGCATCGACCTCGGACACAAGACGGTCCTTGGTGAGTTCGGAGTCCGGAACCATCACGGCGGCGCCCACCCTGACCAGTTCCAGGGCGTTGGCGCTCTGGTGATCCCGGGTGGCGATTGGCAGCGGGATCAGCACCGAAGGTGAACCCATCACTGCGAGTTCGGCCACAGTGGTCCCGCCCGCTCGGGAAACCACCAGGTCACAGGCGTCGAGGAGCGTCTCGGGATGTTCTTCGTAGCGGACCGGTCGATACTCGACACGTGCGGCGTCGGATTGCGTGGGCGGAACCTGAAGCTCGTCTCCGTCAAAGTCCCTGACACCGATGACGTGGTAGATCGAAAGGTCCGACCTTTCGGCCCAGTCATCACGCACTGCATCGACCACGGCACGATTGACGCGCTGCGACCCGAGCGATCCAGTGACAACACCGATCCGGGTTCGGTCAACAGACATCCCCAGTTCCGCTGCAGAGCCTTCGGGGTTCCTGGCTGCCGCGGCCGAAAGGATCTCCTCGCGGACCGGATTGCCGGTGACAGTTGCCTTCGGTAGATCGGTGTCGGGGAACGGCACCGCACAGGCGGCGGCGAAACGGCCCACCAGACGATTCACGGCCCCGGCGCGGGCGTTCTGGTCCGCCACCACCACCGGAACCCGCGTCACAATTGCGGCCAGACCGACCGCTGCACTGGCAAAACCGCCGAGTACGAGAACGACGTCGGGTTTCCTCTTTCTCACCAGTCGGAACGATTGGCCAATCGAACGCAACAGTCCCCAGACCGCGCCAAGGTTCTCGACCGTCAGCTTTCGCTGGATGCCCCGCCCCGGAAGAAGCGTGACGCCGAATCCTGCTTCAGGCACCAAGTTCGCTTCGGGACCGTTCACGGAGCCGGCGAAGTGAATCGTGGACGGATCCTGACCCCGTTCCACGAGCTCCCTGGCCACCGAGAGCCCGGGTAGAAGGTGTCCGGCAGTACCGCCACCAGCCACCAGAACAGAATTCCGAATCGGGGACTTGGCCGTCACCTGGCCCTCCGGCGGCCGGTTGCCCTGCGCGCCGGAGCAGAATTCTGGGCACGGGAAACCGCCAACAGGATCCCCACGGCCACCAGGGCAGTCGTCATCGCGCTGCCGCCATATGACATGAACGGCAGAGGTATTCCCTTGGTCGGCATTGCACCCACCGTTGTGCTCACATTGATTCCGGCCTGCAGCACTATCCAGCACGCGATCCCCCAAGCCACGAGTTGTCCGAAGCGGTCCCTGGATTGCATGCCGATCATTCCGGCACAGACCACCACGGCCGCCAGACAACCGATGGTGAGCAGTACACCTCCCACACCCAACTCCTCGCCCGTCACGGCCAGAATGAAGTCGGTGTGAGCCTCCGGCAGGAAACCCCACTTCGCCCGCGACCCACCGGGTCCCTGACCGGTGATTCCACCGGCGGCAAACGAGATCTTGGATTGATTGAGCTGATAATTGGAGCTCTCGGCGAATTGGTCCTGGCTCAGAAATGCCTGGACCCGCTGCAACCGGAAACCCTCGAAGGCGAATAGTGCAACGGTGGCGACTCCGAACATTCCGCCCAACGTCATCGCGACATCGCGGGTCGGAAGTCCGCCGAGCCACAACATGGCCACGAACACGATTCCCAGCAGAACCACCGTGCCGAGGTCGTCACCCAGGAACACGAGGCCCACCAGAGGGATGAACACCAAAAGTGCGCGTTTGAGCAGATCCCTGGATGGCAAATCCTGATGGACCGTCAACAGGCGGGCCAACCAGAGGATCATCGCAATCTTGGCGATCTCGGAGGGTTGGAAGCTGAGCGGCCCGAGCTTGATCCATCTGGTTGCGCCGCCCACTCCTTCGGACCAGGGCATGCCCGGAAGTCGAACCAGTATGAGCAGGAGAAAACTGAGAACCAGCAGGGCGGGACCCAGGCGATCACGCCAGATCCTCAGCGGAATTCGGGACGCGATCAGGGCCAACACGAGCCCCACCGCCACCGAGATGCCGTGCAGCATCACAATGTTCCAGGTATTGCCGTAGTCGTTCTGGGAGGTCACGGACGACGCGGAGAACACCATCAAAACGCTGAGTGCACACAGCAGGCCCACGGCCGCCATCAGGACCGTTTCCACGGGTGCGCGAGCCCAGGTGCGGCTGCCGTTCTTGGTGAGCGCGTCAGCCATTACCGCTCTCCAACAAAGCCTGGACCTCCGAGGTGAAGTGATCTCCACGTTCAGAGTAGGAGCCGTACCAGTCGAAGGACGCGCATCCCGGCGAGAGAAGTACCACGTCACCTGTGCTTGCCAGGTCCCGCGCGGCGGCGACTGCCTCGGCCATGTTTGGCGCAACCACGGTTGGCAGTCCCGGAAAACTCTCCACAACCTCGGCGGCACTGTCTCCGATACCGACTGCGGCCACCACAGTTTCGGCCTCCGAAAGCGCTGAAAGGTCGAGTCCCTTGTTGTGTCCACCAGCGATCAGGATGACTCTCGGGAAACCCGACGCGGCAGCAAGCGTTGCGTGAGGAGCAGTCGCCTTTGAATCGTCATACCAACGAATGCCGCATTGATCCGCGATCAACTGAACCCGGTGCGGAAGGCCGCGGAATTCACTCAGGGCGCTGCGGATGCCCTCGAGGCTCGCGCCGCCGGCCGTGGCCGTGGCGGCTGCGGCAAGGCAGTTCAGGCGGTCGTGAGGCAGAGCACTCCAGAGATCCTCAACGGCACCCAGCCGGCCCTGCGGTCCGTGCAGTGAATCCCCGATCTGGAGATAGTCGGGCAACTGGGCCGCCCCGACATTGTTTCCAAGACCAAACGTGATCACCTGCCCGCCGGCCTCGCCTGCGTGTGAAGCCACCACCGGATCTTCGAGGTTCACCACCGCGGTGTCCCCGGGGAGTTGATTGGCCCAGATGCTCGCCTTGGCAGCTTCGTAGATTGCCAGGCTTCGGTGGATGTCAAGGTGATCGGGTGCAAAGTTGAGCCATGTGGCGACCAGGGGCCGGAAGGCTTCGCTGTGCCCCAATCGGAAGGAAGAGGCCTCAACCACAAAACACTCCGGTTCGGGATCGCTGATTGCCTGAACCAGCGGCACCTCGAGATTGCCGACGGCTTCGTTCGGGATTCCGGAACGCTCCAGCATCAACGAAACGAGGTGGGTCACGGTGGTCTTGCCATTGGTGCCCGTGATCGCCAGAACCGGTCGGCCGTCCCAGGCCATGGCCAGATCGAACTCGGAGACAACCGGGATTCCGAGATCTGCGGCCGCCGTGAACACGGAATGCGACTCGGGCAGCCCCGGTGCGGGCAGCAACGCGTCAGATTGCCCGATTGCAGCGACCAACTCCGATCCGGCCGGCCGGTGAAGGAAGTCCACGCCCAATTCTGCGGCAAGCGCCTCCCCGACTGCCGGATCTCCATCGTCGAGCAGGACGATTCCGTGGCCGTGGGAAACCAGCGCGCGCGCCGCCGCCGAGTTCGTCACGCCAAGACCCGCGATTGCGACGAAGGAATGTGGGTAATCTCCGTCTGCCATCAGTCCAGACCGCCGGTTCTGATGAAATCGCGGTAGAAGAGGCCGATCCCCAGTGCAGTGCAGGCCGCCGTGATCATCCAGAGCCTGACGATGACCGTGGTCTCCGGCCATCCCTTCAACTCGAGGTGATGGTGAAACGGGGCCATCCTGAACACGCGCTTGCCGGTGGTGCGGTAGGAGGTCACCTGGATGATCACCGACACCGTCTCCACCACGAACAGGGCTCCCATGATGGGCAGCAGCAGTGCCGTGCTGGTGGACAAGGCAAGTGCAGCGAGCCCCACACCGATCGCCAGCGAGCCAGTGTCCCCCATGAAGATCTGGGCCGGTGCCGCGTTCCACCACAGGAAGCCTGCACACGCTCCCATCATCGCGGCAGCAACAACGGCCAGGTCCAGGCCCACGGAGATGTCGTAGAGGCCATGCCGGAATATCCAGTATCCAATGAACACGAAGGCACCGAAAATGAAGGCACTCGCGCCTGCTGCCAGACCGTCGAGACCATCGGTCAGATTGACCGCGTTGGCAGTGGCGATGATGAGGAGGATCGCCCACAGTGCCCAACCGACATGGCCGACGTCCCACCCGAGATCGTTCCATCGGGTGAAGCTGATGGTGGTGTGGATGTTGGTCAACCTGAGCATCGTCACGGAGTAGACCACTCCCACTGTGATCAACCCCGCCATCTTCGTGCGCTTGTTCAGACCCAGATTCCGTTCCCTTTTGATCTTCAACCAGTCATCGAGGAAACCCACCAGTCCGCCACCCGCGATGGCACCGAGAGTCGCAAGACCAGCCCAGGTGAACACACTCGTGTCATCCCAGAAGTCCGAGACGATGTATCCGGACACCGCCCCCGCCACGATCGCGATTCCACCCATGGTGGGTGTTCCGGCCTTCACCGTGTGGCCTTCCGGAACGTCTTCGTGAATCGGCTGGCCGAACTGCTTGAGAGTCAGCCACTGAATCAGGATCCTCGTGCCCACCCAGGAGACCCCGGCGGCAATTCCAACGGCGAGAAGTAGTCGAATCACGAGTCTTCACTTCCGCCCGGGTAATTGTTCAGGGCTCTGGTCACTTCCACGCGATCATCGAATGGTTCCGTCCGGTCGCTCCAAGTCTGGCCGGTCTCGTGCCCCTTGCCCGCCACCAACACGAGGTCATGGCCACCAGCCTCGCTCACCGCCATCCTGATGGCTTCGCGGCGATCGGCTTCGACCGTCGGTGTCCTCGGACACCCCGCCACGATTTCTTCGATGATCTGCCCGGGATCCTCCGATCGCGGATTGTCGGTGGTCACGATCACGCGATCCGCGAGTTGTGTGGCGACCCTGCCCATCTCCGGCCGTTTCAGATGATCCCGATCTCCTCCACAGCCGAACACCACCGTGGTCCTGCCCGACCTGCCGTTGCGAACCGCGAGGGTCCGTGCCGTCCGCAGGAGGTTCTCGAGCGCATCAGGAGTGTGGGCGAAATCCACCACGACCACGGGCCTGTCGACTCCACGGTCGCCCTCTGTGGCGGTGATCACCTCGAATCGCCCGGCAACGACTCCGACCTCACCCAGGGCCCGGGCGATCCCGGACGGGTCGTGGCCGAGCAGAAGGGCAGACTCTGCGGCAGCGAGGGCATTCGAAACGTTGTGTTCGCCGGGCATCGAGATTCGCACCTCCTGATCGCGCCAACGAAAGCTGCTGCCGAGAACGGTCATGGCAAGCTCACTCACCGCATCCAGTGAGTATTCAACCACGGGGATCTCCGATGCATCAGCCAGTAGACGACCCCTGACGTCATCGACGTTCAGGACCGCGATCTCGCTGACTCCGGGAGTGAAGAGTCTTGCCTTGGCGGCAAAATATTCCTCCTGGGTGCCGTGAAAATCGAGGTGATCCGATCCAAGGTTCGTGAATACTCCGATCCTGAAATGGACTCGGGCAACACGTTCCAGTGCCAACGCATGCGAACTGACCTCCATCACCACGGCTTCGACGGCGCCGTCACGCATCGCCGCCAGGTCGCGTTGAAGATCGGTGGACTCCGGAGTGGTCCGCTCACCGGTGAGTGTGCCGATGATCTCCGTGGTGGTTCCGAGCGACTCCAACACAGCCGCAAGCATCGCTGCGGTGGTGGTCTTGCCGTTGGTGCCCGTGATTCCCACGATCGCAAGCGAATCAGAGGGTCGTCCATGGATTTCGGCAGCAGCCGCAGCCATCCCGAGGCGGGGCAGATCCACGAGCAGTTCTGGAACACCCAGCCCCAATGGCCGCGAACACAGCAAAGCCGAGGCTCCCGCCGCAACGGCCTGAGCGGCGAAATCGTGGCCGTCGGCGGTGGCGCCCGGCACGCAACAGAACAGTACGCCCGGTCCGGCCAGCCGGGAGTTGTGGGTGGCGTCCGACAGAAGGACATCTCCATCACCGCTCAGACGCGCACCGATCCTGCGGGCCAGAGTTCCGCAACGGATCTCATGGGTCATCGTTGTCTGATCCCGAAGATGTCGCGGAGAGCTCCGATGTGGCCGGAGTCGAAGTCGATGTCGAATTCGATGTTCCATCCCCCGATTCGGCATCTGCGTCAGCGCCGGATTGTGTGTCCGCGTCGGCACTCGAATCCGAAGAATCACCCGCGGGTGGCGGTGCCTGGCCCGCCGGTTGTGCCCGCTGGGGACCCAGAACCGATCCTGAATCGCCAGATGCAGGAACCACACCGAGCTCGCGAATCGCGAGCCGGGCCAACTCGGCGAAGACCGGCCCCGCCGCAGAGGATCCGCTCAACCCGTAGTCAACGTCTTCGAGAATCACGGTTATCGACACCTTTGGGTCGTCGACCGGGAAGAAACCGGTGAATGCAGCCATGTGATGATAACGACCGTCGCTCCACATGTATGCGTCATCTGTGCTGGTGATCTCCGGCGCCACCATTCGGCCGGTACCAGTCTTCGCACCGACCGGGAATCCCGGGAGATCCCACTTCTTGCCTGTGCCGTCGGTCACCACGGCTCGCAGCGCTGTCTTGACCTGTTCAGCCGTTTCCGGAGGAACAACCTGGCGCTCCGGGGGGAGTTCAGGACGGAAGGGATCCCCGTCTATCGGCTCGATCTCTTCGACAAGCCGGGGTGGAATCCAGATCCCGTCGTTCGCGATCACATTGTATGCCGACCACAACTGCACTGCGGTTGCGGACTGACGCGATCCGATCGCGGTGGCGGCGAGGTCCGGGCCACTCCACTCCTCAACCGGCGGAAGCACTCCTGCTGATTCCGCCGGGCTGACACCTGTCTTTTCTCCGAATCCGAATTCCCGGAGTGCTTCGTGCATGCGCTCGCGACCCAAGGTGTCAGCGATGTGGATCGTTCCCACATTGGAACTCTGGGCGAGGATTTGCTCCACCGTCATGGTTCTTCTCGGGTGGGGATCGTGGTCGGTGAATGTTCGGTCATATGACTGATAGAAATCGGCCACCTCGAAAGTGGTGTTCAGATCCACGTTTCCATCCTCAATGGCGGCCGCCACGGGCACGAGCTTGAACACCGAGCCGGCCTGGTAGGCGTCGGAGAACGGCTTCGGACTCTCGGCCAATCCGATTTCGCCGCTTTCCGGATCCTGCGAGACACCAGCGGCAGCCAGCAGTTCGCCCGTGCCGGGACGACCGACGATCGCCACACCACCCGCGGCACCTGCCTGTTCAACTCCCGCGAGGAGGGCCTTCTCTGCTTCGTACTGAAGGTTCCGGTCGAGTGACAGTCGCACAGTGGCGCCCTGTTCCGCCTTCTCGACAACCGATTCGGTACCGGGAATCACGGATCCGTCGTCTCCGACCTCCTGGACTTCGAGACCGGGTTCACCTTTGAGGTACTCATCGTATTGGCGTTCCACACCGGCGTTGGGTCCCGGACCATCGTCGGAGATGGTGCCAAGCACCCGCAGACCTGATTCCCCGGACGGGTGAACCCGTTCAGATGAAGCCTCGAAGTTGAGTGCAGGCAGCAGTTCCTCACCGAGCAACTTCTCCCGGAGCTCATCTGCGGTCTCGAGATCCACCTTTTTGGCCAGAGGGACATACGGATCGTCTGGATCCGCCGCATACATCTCCTCACGGACCCACTGTTCCGGTTCTCCGATCGCATCCGCAACGAAGGCTCCGAACTTGTCGTACGCCAGAGGATCATCCTCCGCCAGTTCGCTCAGCGCCGACATGTCCGCTGCCACGTCCACGCGTGCCAGCGAGATCGCCATGTCCGAGTGGTTTCGATCCACGATCGCGCCGCGAGGTGCCTTGATCGGTCGGTGTTCGATGCGATCCTTCGCAGCCTCGGCGGCCATGTCACGATCGCCGATGACCACTGCACCGAGTTTGCTCATCGGCCACGCGGCAACCACCAGAACAAGGACGAAGAAGATTCGAAAGCGGGTTACCGCCGTTGCACGGAGTTCTCCTTTCGTCCTCTTTGCCTGACGGCGCGCAGCGCCACCCGAACCCCGGCCGGCGGCAGGCCGCGAGGTGGCGGCCTTCGCGCGCTTGCGCGGCGCAGGACCGGATCCGCTCGGGCGGCGTGGCGGCTTTCGGGTACTCAACCCCGCTCAGCCTCACTGATCATCGGAGGCGAGGCGAGGGCGACCACGCCGGCGGGCTCGATCAGACCCAGGTCCGCCGCGCCTTCGAGGGTCTCAGCCGGGGATTCAGCCGCAGACAGCTGCGCACGAAGGTCTCGTTGCACGTCCGCGGCGCGTTCTGTTCGGCCGCGAACCTGGTCGAGTTCGGCTTGCGAACCGATCTGCACGGCCTCGAATGAAAGGGCGGTTGCCAACAGCATGAATATGGCCCCACAGACAACGGCCGGCATGGGAATGCGCGGACGCAACCTCGAAAGAGGTCGCAATCGCCTCCGCGGTGCGGTGGGTTCACCGCTGTTGGCCGTGGCTCGGGTCCTCCGGGTTCGTGTGATCGCTTTGCGGTTCTTCCCTCTGGAGGTCTTCGCCCTCGAGGTCTTCGCCTTGGGCTTTTTCGCCGTCTGCTTCCCGGTTGTCACCGGGCGTTTCCCACCGGAGCGCGATCCTGGAGATGTGCTGCTCCTGGCCGACCGCGGACCACTTGGTCGGCGGCGGCGGTCGCGCTTCGGCTCGGCAACCTGACCGGGTGCCCGCCTGAGTGTGGCAGTCATGATGCCCGCTCAGCGTCGCGGGGTAATGCTTCTGCAGCGCGCATCCGCACACTCTCTGCCCGGCGGTTGATCGCGACCTCATCGGCGTCAGCCTTCCAGGCGCCACGTTTCAGCAGCTTCACGGTGGGTTCCGCACCACAGACACAATCGAGTCCGGATGGACAAACACATCCGCCGGTCTCCGCTTCCCGCAGGGTGGCCTTCACCATGCGGTCCTCACCGGAGTGATAACTGAGAACGCAAAGCCGACCTCCGGGAGCGAGGTGGGTCAGGGCAGCATCGAGAGCATCCGCGAGTTGGTCGAGCTCGCGGTTTACCTCGATCCGTACGGCCTGGAAGGTCCGCTTCGCCGGATGGCCACCCCTGCGCCGAGCCGGAGCGGGAATGGCGTTTCGAACGATTTCTGCGAGTTCCGCCGTGTCCGCCACCGGCCGTGATTCAACGATCGCCCGTGCGATACGACTGGCGAAACGCTCATCACCGTATTCCTCGAGCACCCGGCGCAGCGCCGCAAATCCGTATTCATTTATGACGTCATCGGCGGTCAAGCCCTGACGACGATCCATGCGCATGTCCAGTGGACCCGACCCGCGATACGAGAACCCGCGCTCTTCGTCGTCGATCTGGGGGGAACTGACTCCAAGGTCCATCAACACGGCAATTGCTCCTTCTTCGGTACGTTCATCGACCAGCTCACCGAGCCGGTCAAATCCACCTCTGACGATTTCGATGCGATCGGAGAACCGGGCAAGCCGTTGACTTGCGGCTCTGATCGCCACTTCATCCCGGTCGATTCCGAGCAGGTGAAGTCTCGGATTTGCCTCGAGGACAGCCTCGGCATGTCCGCCTCCACCGAGGGTGGCGTCGACAAAGAGACCTTCCGGCAACTCGGCAAATACGGAGACGACTCGTTCCAGCAGAACCGGGACGTGGCCGAACCGAGGATCCGCATGCGTTCGTTCGGGATCACCATCAGGCACCAATCCCCCCTTGGCTCGACGGAGGCACGGTGATGTGTTCCATCAGAATTCCTCCGACAGTCGATCTGCGAGGGAGGACGTTCCACCCGGCCCGCGCATGGTTTCTTCCTGGATCTGATCCCAGAGGTCTTTCGGGTAGAGGGCTATGTAGCGACCCATGCCGATCAGAGAGACCTTCGACTTCAGGTTCGTGGCCTTCCGAAGCCGTTCCGGAATCTTGACTCGACTCTGGGCATCCGGTTTGAAATGGGTGACGTAACTCTTGATCACCGCAAGCTCGCGCGGGTTGTAGTCGCCGCTGCCTTCAATCTTGCGGATGGTGTTCTCCCAACCGGCCGGTGTGTGGATCGCTGCGCACTGGCCCTGGAAGGCGAGGATTCCCCCGTCTTTGAATTCATCGCGAAACGAGGCAGGGAGAACCAGACGCCCCTTGTCGTCCAGGTTGTGCTCATTGAATTCCCAGAAGTCCACTGTTTGCCTCGTTCAGAAGTATCCGTGGAGCAATGTTCCGCTGTGGCTGCCAGTTGTTCCCCCGCAACCACAAGTTGTTCCCTTGCGGCCGCAGGTTACTCCCGTGGCTTCCATTTTGGTGTTCTTTTGCTCCACTGCGTCCCACCATAAGCCACCACACAACCCATGTGAAGAGTTACACGCATGTAATTCTCTCTCCGGGCGCGCAAATATGCACTCTGAGTGAGGAGATGCACGCGGGGTGTGCAGAATCAGCCGCGGCTACGAATATCCGGTGGCGAGTTCGCTCTGGGTCAGACCGCGCTAGGTCAGGCCGCGCTACGTCAGAGCGCGCTGAATCAGGGGTCGAGCGCCGAAAGGAACGCCGAGGCCAGCGTCCAGTGCACCTCACCACGCGAATCCGGACTCTCCGGGATACCGGTTCCGGAGTAGCCGGGCCCCTGTGATCTCGCTTCTGGGGATCTAGCTTCTTGTGATCTCGGGTCTGGTGATCTCGGGTCGCTGGAGATCGGCTTCCCGGCAGAAGGTGCACGAACCGCTCGCGCTCTGGGGACCACAGCTCGGTCAACGGGATCAGCCAGCAGTTGGCTCAGCCGGCCGGGATCCCATTCGAGGTAGGCAATGCACTGGAAGCGGGCATGGCCACGCGTGCGACGCTGGGAAATGCCCACGAGCTTGACCGGACCGTCTGAAGAATCCTCATAGACCTCCCCGGGACCCAGTCCGGCAAAGCAGATCGCCGAAGGACGCTCCCCCACCAGCGGAGATCGCCAGACTTCACCCGTGGCCAGCGCAGAACGCCAAACCTCCCCGAGCCAGTTCGCAGAGTCGCCGACGTCTTCGGACCAATGCACATCCAACCGGGGAATCACCACGTCCACCCATATCTGTGATCCCGGAGCCAGCCACACCGCGCCGCCTCCGGATCGACGCCGAGTCACCTCGACACCCAGAGCCTGAGCCCGGGATTCGGCGATTGACTCCATGGGCTGAGCGCTGCCCACCACCACTGACGGCCGAGTCGGCAGATGGAAGCGCACGAGACGCTCCGAGGGCACCTCGAGTGAGTGAAGCTCATCTGCGGCCCCGGCCACCACCTCGAGCGGCCAGCCGGCCGGCAGTCCCGCTGGAGGCTTCAACATCTGGCTCACACCAACCATTGTGGCCAGTCCCTGCACCATTGCGCCCAGCCTGTTGACAATGACGAACCGCATGGCGTCGATGTGGGTCCTAAAGTTGCGGCGTGGGATCACGCGGACGACGACAAGCAGCGAGAGTGGTCCTTTTCGATCCTGAGGGCCGAGTGCTGCTCATTCAGGCCAAGGACCCGGCAAGCAATGCCAAAGGTGAATGGTGGGAAATCCCGGGTGGTGGCATCGATCCGGGGGAACACACTCACCAGGCAGCCACGAGGGAGTTGTGGGAAGAGGCCGGCATACGCGGGGCGCGGGTCGGCCCGGTGGTCTGGACCCAGGCAGTCCAGTTCACCTTCGCCGGGTGGCGATTCGATCAGGACGAATACATCCACGTGGCACACAGCGAGGGTGGAGAGACTGCTCCAGCGGCACTGGAACACTTCGAGGCACTCGCGTTCGGCGAGCAACGCTGGTGGCACGTGGAGGACATGATCTCGGACGCAATCAGGACGATCCCCTACCGGATGGCCGAGTTCCTGCTCCAGTTGAGGGACGGCGCGGTTCCGGCCGAACCAATTGACATCACTCCCTCGGATACCCACATTGCGGACTGGCAGTCGCGAAGCTGATCATCGATCCCGACCCGCATGTGTCGGGATCACCGACTACTCCAGCACGAGGGAGTCAATCACCCACTCCGGGCGGATTTTCAGGTCGACAATTCCATTGCCGATCCCGGTTGGAACCACAACCGCTCCGGATTCATCCACCTCCACCGGTTCACAGATGTCGGTGAGTACGTACCGGCCAGTGGGACCCAGATCGGTCGGAAGATCGTTCACTCCGAGCGAGGCGACAGCCAGGGCGGCCGCCCGTCCGACTCCCAGTTCGAACATTCCTCCGACGAAGCAGGACACGCCGGCGTCATGTGCCATCGCGGCCGCTCTGGCCGCATTGACGCAGCCCCCCAGACGGGCCGGCTTCACCGAAATCACATCGGCGGCTTCGGCGCGAAGGGCCTCATCCACGTCGGTGATGCTCAGCAAGGACTCGTCCAGGGCCAGGGGTGTCGCCATGTCGCCTCGCAACGAGGCAGCGGATGCCAGACCTCCGGCCCACGGCAATGGTTGCTCCAGGTACAACAGACCGAAGTCATCCAGTGCCAACGCTTCGGCGCGGGTGAGCGAACCGTTGGCGTCGGCGGCCACGGCCACGGATCGGCCCGCTTCGGCAGCCAGGCCATCGACCACCCCGAGCATTCTCGACATCGGCGTCTCCGGATTGATCTTGAGTTTCACCATCGATGCTCCGGCCCCGATCGCGTCGCTGACCTCGGCAGCGAATTCATCGGAGTCGCGGACTGCGCCCGAAGCATCCAGGCAGGACACCACGGCACACCAGCGCACCGTCTCGGAGGACACTGTGTGGAACTGGTTGGCGAGATCAGTTGCCAACCTCTCGCCACGCCCGCGAAGTCCCGCGTCAAGTGCGGCGTCGCGTATGGCTGCTTCCGCAGCCGGACCCACTCCCGCCATGTTCACCTCGCTGGTACTGGAGTAGGCCGCGTCAGCACTGGCTCCTGCCGCCACCAGCGCCGGACCCAACTTGTGGGCCAGGACATCCCAGGCTTCAGCCGCGGATTCTGTGGCGTAATCCCCACCCGAAAGAGCAGCGCACTCCCCCAGACCGGTGCCTCCCCCGTCCCTGTCATGCCAGAGAACGATCGTGGATTCCCGTTCGACCTCAACCGAGCGTGATGACCGATGCACACGCAGCAGAGGAACCCTCAGGCGATGCAGTTCCAGACGCTGCGGTCGCAGTTCCAGTCGCTGCGGTCGGCTCACGCCTTGCACCACTCCAGCCATGCAACAAGGTCCTGTGCCAGGTCCTCGCCCCCTCGAGCACCACTCGGCAAGCGGCCTTCGCCGCCGTACGCAGTGACGAGGCGAAAGTGAATGTACTTGCGGGATGGAATCGGGAGGAACGGCCATGACGTCCACCAACGGGACGGGATCGAGCGCGCAGTCTGGCGAAGTGCCACCCACCAGAGATCGGGGCGGGCAGCAACCGCAAATGCAGCGCCGAGCAAGGTTGCCGAATACGACCTGGTTGTCTGCGCGGAGGAGTTCACAGCCGTCCACGATAATGGGCGACCAGTGCGGCACCCAGCAGCGGGCCATCGGCCCCGCACCCCGCCGGTCGGATCCTGGCTCCCCGTGAGAAATCGAGCAGCGCGAGACGGTCCAGCTCCTCCTGGGCCGCCGCGAAGAACGGCTCGGCGAATCCGAGTGCCACGGAACCTGCGACCACTGCCAGCCGAAGATCCAGGAGATTCGCAACCGATGCGACCGCCCTGCCGACCATTCGACCGCAACGCAGGCGTTCCTCCAGAGGAGCCACGCGTGGTTCGCCTCCCGTTCGTCGCTCGATCGCCATCCCGGAGGCCTCGGCTTCCAGGCAACCCCTGGCCCCGCATACGCAGCGGGCACCGTCTGGCTCCACGATCAGGTGTCCGATGTGACCCGCATTTCCCTGCCTGCCGTCCAGAGGCGAACCGTTGAGGACAAGACCACCTCCCACTCCGGTTGACACCACCATCGCCAGAAAGTTCGAGGTGTCCCTGGCGGCTCCCCATCGACCTTCGGCCATGGCCAGCGCCTTGGCGTCGTTGTCAACGTAGGTTGGCAGGTCCAGCGCGGAGGAGATTCCGGTCCCCAGGGGATGATCGCGCCAGGATTCAATGTTGAGCGGCGAAACAGTAGTGGCACCGAAGGGACCGAATCCCGACATCGGGCCCGCACAACCGACACCAACAGCTGAGGGTGAAACCCCGGACTGGCTGATCACGTCCTCGAGCAGCTGGATCACCTGCTGAGTGAGGAGATCGTCAGCGGAGGAATCATCGCTGCCGGAGGCCAACCCGGGCGCGCCGACCTTCGTGGCGACGCGCTTGCGGTGGAGTATCGTGCCATCCGGGGAAACAACTCCGGCGTCGATCTTCGTACCGCCGATGTCCAGGGCTGCGATGGGACGGAATCCGGGTTCGGCCATGATCATCGGCAGAGAATATCTGCACTTTCGCAGAGAGAGTCAGCACTTTCGCAGACAATGTCTGTGGCGCGTGGGAATCCTTCCCCGGAGAAACCAGACTGGTGACCGCAGTCGACCGGACAGCCATCAAATCGGAGAACCAAATGACGGCCACGGCGCGCACAGAGCCCGAACGATCAGAGACCTATGGCGAGATCTTCGAATCGATCGTTGACTCAGTGGCGACTGCGATTCGCGGCAAGGACGCAACCCTGCGCTTCGCGCTCACCTGCCTTCTTGCTGAAGGCCATCTGCTGATAGAGGATGTGCCGGGAGTGGGCAAGACCAGCATGGCCAAGGCGTTCTGCCGCGCGCTGGACCTCTCCTTCGGCCGAGTCCAGTTCACTCCGGACCTTCTGCCGTCGGACGTGGTCGGCTCCTCTGTTTGGCACGCTGAGGACGGTGCTGTCCGATTCATGGCTGGACCGGTCTTCTCCAATCTTCTCCTGGGCGACGAACTGAACCGAGCCTCACCGAAGACCCAATCCGCGTTGTTGGAAGCAATGGCCGAGCGCCAGGTCACCGTGGACGGGAACACCCGGGAGCTTCCAGATCCCTTCATGGTCATCGCCACCCAGAATCCGCACGAGCAACATGGCACGTTCCCACTCCCGGAGAGCCAGCTGGATCGTTTCACGATGCGTCTGTCGGTCGGCTACCCGGACCGCGACGATGAACTGTCACTTCTGATGGAACCCGATCATGACCACGCCCTGGATCGGGTGCCCACAGTGTCCGGTTCATCCCAGGTCAGGTCCATGATCACCGCGGCCCAACGCGTTCACGTGGCCGAGTCGGTCGCTCGATACGTGGTGGAGTTGAGCGAAGCCAGCCGAAGTAACCCGAACATCTCCCTCGGAGTATCACCGCGGGCCGCTTTGGGTCTGCTCGCCTGCGCACGGGTCTGGGCCGCTTCGCGGGGCCGCGGATTTGTCACGCCGGACGACATCAAGGAACTCGCAATTCCGGTGCTCGCCCACCGGGTACTTCTCAGCGCCGCCGCGATCAGCAACGGCTCCAACAGCGAATCGGTGGTCGGGGAACTGCTCAGACAAACGCCGATCCCGCAGGGCTGAACGCATGCGGCTACGGGCCATCTCCCTTGCGGCTGCCATTGCCGGACTTGCCGCTCCAGTGGCGCTCGCAGCAATGTTTGCGCTGCCGGAACTGACCGTGATCAGTGTGGCATCGGCTCTGCTGCTGATTCTGAGCGCGGCCTGGCTGCGAATCGGCGTCGCACGCTTCGCCAACAACGTGGAGTTGTCGACAAGCCACCCCGCGGTTCATGTGGGAGACACAACCGAGCTGTTCGTCACAGTTCGCAACGACAAGTCCGCTGCGAGCATGCCCGCGGAACTGCGGTACTCCAGGACCCACAACAACACGACCCACAACAACAGGACCCGCAACAACACGACCCACGACTACGGAGCCGGCAGCAGTTCTGCGCGGCTGGGTGTGGGATCCCTCGATCCCGGCGGGACATGCGGGCTGACGATCAGACTGGACACTTCCCGCCGGGGGATTCACCAGATCGGCGGCTGGTTCTGGTATCTGCGAGATCCACTACGGCTCTGGCGCCATCGCGATCCGATCCCGACTTCGGCCGTGCTGAAGGTGCGTCCGCGAACACATGACCTTGGTTCCCCGCCGGGAGTCGGAACACTGGTCGATCTCCAGGACCGATCATCGAAGGCTGCGATCCGTGGTGAACCCGATGGTGACCTGATCGGCCTCAGGCCCTACACACCGGGCGATGACATGCGGCTGATCCACTGGCGCACATCAGCACGTCTGAATCACCCACATGTGGTCCAGACCGAACCGCCTCCAACGGATGCGGTGTTCCAGCTCCTTCTGGATACCCACCTCGAACGAGATCAACCGACAGACGAATCCGATACTTCTGCCGTCCGCTCGAGACCATCGTCCGCAGCCGCTTTCGAGCGCTCCCTGGAGGCGACCGTGAGCATCGCTCTGCACCTGGCCGACAGCGGTTCCTCACTACGCCTGCTCGCGACGGGTGGCTGGGACAGCGGCATCCTCCGCCCGGACGCGATTTCAACGATTCTTGATTGGCTGACATCAGTGCAGCCCACCTCCGCGGACCCGCAACCCCGAGGACCGGCGCTTCCACGCTCATTCTCACCAGATGTCGTGATAGGCACGGATTGGCGTTCGATC
>JAUXGW010000402.1 GCA_030621865.1 Actinomycetes bacterium | reverse complement strand
GCTGCGCTGGCACCGAGCATTGCTGCGGCGGACGCCGTGTCACCGAGTTGTCGCCTCGTGTCGAGTGACACCGGTGGATCATCGGACAATTTCTTCGTGGCCAGTGACCCGAGGCGACCATCGGGGTCAGCGGTGGACCATCGCGTGTCCGTGGGTGCGCCCAGTGCCTCGGCGGTTCTGGACACAATCGGGAGGAATATCTCGTCACGAAACAACCGGCCGTCATAGGCATCTCGCGTTTCGACCTCGGTGCTGCCGCGGTATCGGTCGAGAACGGGTTCCCAGGAAGATGCGGTGGAGATCAGTCGGGCCGATCCCTGCGGGCTCAGCAGCCAGGCAGCAGCGCCCGACCCGCACGCGATCTCATGTGTGGAGCCCAGCGCTGGAATCAGGGCGTCAGAGGTGACCACGAGCGCGTTTTCGACCCGACCCGACTTCATGGCGTCCACCGCGGCGAGCAAGGCCTCGATTCCGCTGTGGGGTGAACCACTCAGAAGTGAGCCGTCGCAGTCGCTGTCAAGTCGCAGCATCGCCGCCAGGTAGGACCAGGCTGGTCCCTCGGCAAACGGTGAGCGGGTGGTTCCCCACCAGAGACCGCCAATTCGTTCCGGTGAAAGCTCGCCGGCATCCAGCGCGCGCAATGCGGCGGTGACGGCAAGTGTGAGGGTGTCTTCGTCGGACCGGCAGGCCGCCAGTTGGCCGCGGCCGCCGTTGCGACCCCAGGACTCATTGATTGATGCAATTGGAAGGCGCAACGATGGCGCCGCCACACCGACACCTGAGATGGCGACCGTTCCGCCTTCTTCGGCCAGGGGGCGAACTCGTGTTCCTGTCTGCTCGGACATCCCGGGATTCTAGCTGACACGCGTGTCATGTTGTCGGGTCGAAGTGGTCTGCAGGGTCTGGCCGACTCCGATCAGAACCAGCGGAGAACCATTGATCACACGTCTGATTCAGTTCGGGATATCAGTTGTAGGTATAGGTGACGGAGTCAGTCGAAAACAGAACTATCACTGCAACAATCGACAGGAGAATGGACAAGCCACCGAGGATCATCCCGGCCACGGCCATTCCCTCACCTTTGTGATCGGGCAGCTCGAGTGCTCGCTGGCGTCCGAGGTAACCGAGGATGAGCGCCGGTATCCCGGCGATCAGTCCGCAGAGGCATATGGAAAGGATTCCGAGTACCAGCGCCCAGATGGCCTGCTGGTTCTCGCCCGATGACGGCGCGGGCTGGTACGGGGCCCCTGCAATCCCCGGCGCACCGGGCTGGCCACCATAAGGGTCCCCTTGCGGTGGGGGAGGTGGTGCGCCTGCTTGTTCGGGGGGAGGTGGGGATGCGCCGGAATCCGGGGGCGGAGGAACTCCCGGCTGGTCGGGTGGAGGCGGCGGTGCAGCGGACGGAGGATCCGGTGGAGTCGGGTTCGAAGGTGGCTGATCTTCGTTCGACTCGTCTGACATCAATCGTCCCCTCGGCTTGTCGAACCGACCCTATCGGCTGGGGGAGGTTGCCGTCCGGAATCGATCAGGGCTGTCTGGAATCGATCAGGGCAGTTGGAATCAATCAGCTGAGTCGGAATCCATCAGCTCAGTTGGAGATGATCGTCACCGATGCGTTGGCGCCCCGACCGA
>JAUXGW010000367.1 GCA_030621865.1 Actinomycetes bacterium | reverse complement strand
GAGCAGGCCCACCGTCTCTGGGAGCACTGGGAGGAGCCGGAGATCCACTGGTACGGCGGGAACCATGTCGGCTATCTGTGGGCGTCCTCGGTGCCCGAGTTCATCTTGTCGTCGATGCGCAACTCCGGCTTGGGTGACGAACCTCCGGGCCAGCCCGAAGCGGACGAGTGACGCGCCGAAGCCATCCGGAGGAGGACACGTGACCGTCCCCATCAGGATCGACGAGCCGTTCGACCATCACGTCGCCGAGGTCGACGAGACCGGGGCCGACACGGAGCTGGTCGACGACCTTCTCGAACGGGCGCGGCGCGAGATCGACTCGGGCCTCCTGCCGTCATGCCAGATTGCTCTGGCCCATCGCGGCAGGCTCATCGCGACCCGCACCTACGGCGACGCAGATCCGACTCAGCGTTACGTGGTCTTCTCCTGCACCAAGGTGCTCGTCGCGGGCGCCATGTGGATGGCCATCGGTGACGGGCTCGCGTCGCGCTGCACCCGCGTGGCTGAAATCGTGCCCGAGTTCTCCACGAACGACAAGGACGAAATCACCGTCGAACAGCTCCTCACCCACACCGGCGGGTTCCCGACCGCGCCTTTCGTTCCGACCGATTGGGAAGACCGCGACCGTCGGCTCGAGCGTTTCTCCCAGTGGCGCCTCAACTGGGAACCCGGTAGTCGCTTCGAATACCACCCCACGTCCGCACACTGGGTGCTCGCGGAGATCCTGGAACGGGTCACCGGCAGCGATTTCCGGTTGTTCATCCACGAGCGACTGACCGATCCGCTCGGGCTCAACCAGCTCCGCGTCGGGGTACCCGAGGCGGAACAGGGCAACATCGTCGATCTGGTTGCGGTGGGTGAACCTCCGAGCGCCGAGGCACTGGAAGCGGTCACGGGAATCGCCGGGCTCGACCTCGCGGAGATCGGCGAGGTCACCGAGGAACACCTGCTCGAGTTCAACAACCCGGCCTACCGGCGCGTCGGGGTTCCCGGCGGTGGGGCGGTCGGAACCGCGGCGGACCTCGCCATGCTGTTGCAGGCGATGATGCACAATCCCGACGGGATATGGGATCCAGCCGTTCTTCGCGCTGGTACGGCGGAGATCCTGTGCGACTTGCCTGATCCCATGGTGGGAGTCTCCTCGAACCGCACACTCGGGCTTATCCTCGCGGGAGATGACGGGAATTCGGCGATGCGCGGCTTCGGCCGCACTGTCTCGCCCGCCGCGTTCGGCCACATGGGCGCCGGTGGTCAGGTCGCCTGGGCGGATCCCGGCACCGGACTGTCGTTCGTTTACCTGACCAACGGGATCGACCGCGATCCGATCCGCATGGCACGCAGGGGCACGTCGCTCGGCAATCGAGCCGGAGTGTGCGCCGGGCCGGTCTGACCGCGGCAGACAAGGTGCCGCCGCGGTGATGATTCCGACTCGCAACCACCATCGACCTCACACACGCGGGAACCAACAAACCACACGCGGGAACACAGCCGTGACCACCGGCGAATCGGCACCCGACCTTTCCTGTGGCGAGTGTGGGCGTTGACTGCAAGAATCGCCACATGAGCAAAACGGTGGGTGCGGATGCAGACGGTTTCCGCCTGTTTCACCGCGAACTGTTGCCGAAGAAGATCTCCGGGGGGAACGGCCGTCTGGCCTGGAAGGACCTTCGCAACTTCGGCACCCTCGCCATCAGGACATCCGCGGGCGGCTACACCTTCCTGCCCACCGACACCCACACCGATGCCGAGGGTAATCCGATCGACGGAACGATCGAGATCGTGGAGGGCGACGAGTGCGCGGACACCATCGTGGAGCTGGACCTCGAGTCATGGTTCGGACTCGTCAGTGACCTCGACACTGCGCCGGGACTCTTCTATGGCGGTCGTGCCACCGTGCCGTTGGGCAACCCGATGCGGTTCATCCGCTGGGAACCCGGTCTGCGAGCACTCTTTCACGG
>JAUXGW010000303.1 GCA_030621865.1 Actinomycetes bacterium | reverse complement strand
GGATACCGTGCCGGCGTTGACCGCGTCGAGGAGGGGCCGGCCGAAGAATTCACCAGTGGGCATCTCGAGGTCCATGCCAGCCTTGACCGACTCCACCGTGCTGTGGGTGGCAGTGAAGTCAGACTGCACGAATCCCTCGAAACCCCACTGGTCGCGCAGCACTCCGTTGAGCAGCGGTTCGTTCTCGCAGTTGTAGGCGCCGTTGGTCTTGTTGTAGGCGCACATCACCGAGGCCACGTCGGCATCGCGCACCGTTGCTTCGAACGGAGCGAGGTAGAGCTCGTGCAGGGCCCGTTCACCCACGATCGCATCCACATTGAGGCGGTTCTCTTCCTGGTTGTTGGCCACATAGTGCTTGACCATCGCGATGATGCCGTGATCCTGCACCGCCCTTATCTGGGGTACCGCGATCTCCGAAACCAGGAGGGGATCCTCACCGAATGCCTCGAAGGTCCGTCCGTTGAGTGGAACCCGGGCGAGATCCACGTCGGGTGCCTCGAGCAGGTTGCGGCCGGTCTGGCGCATTTCCTCGCCCATGAGGTCGCCGAAGTCGTGCGCCATTTCCGGCTGCCATGTGGCGGCCAGGGCGAGTGGAGCGGGTAGTGCCGTGGCCGGGAGGCTGCCGAGGGGCTGCACGGAGGCGCCGACCCCTGCCGGTCCGTTGGTCACGAGCAGGTCGGGAACACACAGCTCGGGGATGCCGGGCACCACCCGGAAGTCATCGGGCTGGACCTCGCCGTGCAGTTGGGCAATCTTCTGTTCGAGCGTGAGTTCGTCGATCAGGCGTTCCGACCGTTCGGCCGGCGTGGCTCCCGGTTCCATCCATGCAGCTTCCGGGCACAGGGAAGGGTCGCGGGGAAACGTTACCGACGTGGTGGTCTCCGCGGTGGTGCTGCTCGCTGATTCGTCTCCTCCGGTGCACGACGTGCCCAACATGGAGGTGGCCACCACCAGTGCCATCGGGATGGCCCAATGCTGCCAATGTGCACGCCTTTGTCCGACTTCGGGCGGGAGATTCCGGCGGTTGTGCATCTCTCGTTCAAGCTACTGCCCATCGGCGGTGGCTGTCCGGCGCATCCGTCCGGCCACCCGGGACGAATGCACCGCAAGCTGGGTGGGCCGGGTGACCCACCCGGGAGTCACATCATGTCGGCGCGAATCTGGTCCTCATCCTTGAGTCGGGCCGAGGCAGTGAACTTCTGCATGCCCTGCTGTTCGGGTCGGCTGACAGACGGTGGATTGGGTGGGTAGACATCCTGGTCGAAGGTGACATCTTCGGCGTAGAACTGCGATGCCCACTTGCGGAACTGCATGTACGGACCGTCGGTGTCTGCCAGTGCCGGCCTGGTGACATAACCCTTGTTCTTCCAGATCGGAAGATCCTCGATCACCTGCTGGGTGACCTCATTCACGAAGGCCTTGCCGACGTTTGCGGTGAGTGCCTCGTCTTCGAAGCGCTTGAACTTGAAGCTGTATCGAAGTTCGGTCGATTCGTTGGTGACCGGTGTGTTGCATCCCAGAAGCACTGTGTCCACAACCCCGCTGAATCGAATCACACTGAAACCCGGACCGTACTGGTCGATGTCGATTTTTCCATCGACAACTCCCTGGGGTGTCACGAACCTCTGGACGGTCCGGACCTTGGTTCTCGGACCGTCGGTCTCATAGAGACGGGCTTCGGGAACCGAGTCGGTGTTGTGCACATACCGGAAGTGGGCGAGATCGACTGAGTTCTCGGCAATGTCCTGCCATGCGGCCGGGATTTCGACAAGGCGGGTGGAGGTGTCGGACCAGTTCTGCGGATCGTCGAATTCCGGGATCTCCGGGATGTCCCAAAGGGGCTCCTCTTCGAAGGGGTGATACCAGGCGAGGACGATCCCGTTGCGCTCGAGGATGGGATATGTGCGCAGTTTTGCGGCACGGTTCACCCGTTCGCTGTACGGAATCTCGCTGTTGCGGCCCTGGGCGTCGAACTTCCAGCCGTGGAACGGGCACATGATTTCGCAGTTCTCGACATGGCCGCCGTGTCCCAGATGGCTGCCCAGGTGTGGGCAGATCGCGCCTTGGAGGTGGTAGGCGCCCTCCTCAGTGTCACGCCAGAGCACGAGGTCGCGTTCGAAGTAGAACAACGGCTTGGATTCGCCCGGCTGGAGTTCGTCCGGCCAGCAGATCTGATACCAGCCGAGGGGAACCGGGAACGGGGTGCGACTCATGGTGGGGCATACCTTTCTGACTGGAGCGGATCGGATGTCCTCAACCAGTTCATCGGGACCAGTACAACGGAACTGTACTTGACAAAACTAGAACAGGTTCTACATTTGTCAAGAACGAGAACACGTTCCAGCTCTTCCGGTCCAGCTCTTCCGGTCCAGCCACGGGGTGTGTCCGACCAAGGGAGCGATGACGATGGAGTTTGGATTCCTGGCCCGGAAAGCGGCGCTCGAACCGCTGCCGGAGATGAGTCCAGTTCCTTGCATTCCTCGTCTCCCTGACGAGTCCGTGTCGTGATCGATCTCCTGATCAAAGGCGCAAAGGTCGTGGACGGCACGGGAAAGCCGGCATTTGTCGGCGACGTCGGGGTCAACGACGGCCGAATCTGTGCTGTGGGTGAGGATGCGGGGGATGCTGCGGAGGTCATCGACGGTGATGGCCTGGTGTTGTGTCCCGCATTCGTTGATCCCCATACGCATTTCGATGCACAGATCCTGTGGGATCCCTACGCGAGTCCCGGAAACCTGCATGGCATCACAACCGTCATCTCCGGAAACTGCGGTTTCACCCTCGCACCCCTGAGGGCGGAGGATGCTTCCTG
>JAUXGW010000093.1 GCA_030621865.1 Actinomycetes bacterium | reverse complement strand
GGAGTCGGGACTTCGATCGGCGGGAATTCGATTGGAGGGTCAACTGGCATCGGCCCGTCCGGGGGCGCCCGCAAGGTTCGGACAATTCCGAGGGAGGTCGGAGGTGAATCGGACCCGACCCGAGCGGCTGGACCGACCACAACAGTCATTTCGGACGATCCCGATGGTGGCTCTCGGCTGAAACCTCCCGGCGTTTCGGGGGCCTGGCTCGCAATCGGGGGCGCGGTGGCGATTCTCGTGTCGTTCCTCTTCATCGGGCACGCGGCAACCGAGGGACCACGGGTGATCACGGCGGCAACCGACTTCATTCACCTGCTGAGTGCTTCCGCGTGGGTGGGGGGAGCGGCCTTCCTCGCGATCACCATGTGGAACCGGCGTTCAGTGGCCGGCGTCGGGCAACTACCTCCGCTTGTCGGCCGATTCTCGTCAATGGCGACGGTTGCGCTGATCGGAGTAGCGGTGGCAGGAGTTGTACTCAGCGTCATCGTGCTTCCAACGGTGTCGGCGCTGTGGGAAACCACATTCGGCCTGATTCTGATTGCGAAAGTTGTGGTGGTGGGTGCTGTGGCTGCGGTGGGGGCTTACAACAACTATCGGGTTGTCCCTGCGCTGGCCGATGAACCCGTCGACCCGACTGCGTTGCACTCACTCAAGCAAGCGATCGCGTGGGAGCTGTTCGGATTCGCGCTGATAATTGCCTTGACCGCAGCTCTTGTCTCATCCAGTGCCGCGCTCTGAGGTCGACACGGTTGTTCCGGACCGCCCTCAGTCCGTCACCACCGTCGTTGTGTCTGCAGGCCAGGCATCCTCGATGGCGTCGAGAATCTGCTCGACGGCGTCCAGGGCGCCCATGTGTCCTTCGGTGGGTCGGATGTACAACTTTGCGCCGGGGACCAAGTCGGCTTGGTGCTGACCGTGTTCGAGCGGGACGAACGTGTCGGAGTCACCCTGCCAGAAATGGATCGGCACGGTGACGTCGGCGAGGCGGAATCCCCACGGTCTTGCGAACAACATGGTGTCGTTGAGGAATGCCCGCATCCCTCCGCGGCTCGCGTCGAGGAGATCGTCGAGGAACATCTCCTTCATCTCCGGCCGGGACATCACCGCCTGATCGCCCTCGGGCATCGTCTTGATGAACATGTCGAAGCCCTGGTTGGCGATTGGCCTGAGGCTCCGAATCGTCAACTCGAAAACCGTGCCCAATGGCCGGTGCGCGAACCGCAGCGCGTCCTCCAGGCGACCCGCCAGGTCGATCATTCCTCCGCTGACACCTTCCTCCCCACGCAGGGGGGCGACGCCGCCGAGGACACAACCGGCCACGACCTGATCCGGCATCGCAGCGGCGCAGGCAAGGACATAGGGGCCGCCTCCGGAAAGGCCGACAAGCCCGAACCTGTCGATGCCAAGGTGATCACAGAGCACCTGTATGTCACCCGCGTAGTCGAACAGCTCATCGTACAGATGGGAGGTCGACAGCCCGATGCCGGGACGATCGACGCCGATCAGTCGGAGGCCGCGCTCACTCGCCATGTCCCGGGCTGCGGGTGGGATCTGCCTGCGGGCGCCCGGGGTGCCGTGGAACCAGAGCACCGCGCGGCCGGTAGGGACGCCGAACTCGGCAAATCCGAGTCGGCGACCGTCGGGGAGATGGAACGCACCTTCATAACGAGGTGATGGAATTGAGGTCATGGGCTGGAAAAACTATGCGACCGGGTAACCGGCTTTGGACAGCGCGTCCGCCACCGCATCCCCAGTGAGGTCGCCGATCACCTCCACGGTCTGCGAATCCACATCCACGGTCACCGATTCAATTCCGGGCACCGAGCTGAGCGCTTTCTCGATGGTCTGTTTGCAGTGATCACAGGAGATGGTCGGAACGCTGTATTTCGATTTCGTCGTCATCACCGCGAATGGTATCGGCAATATCCGTACGGAACTCCGCGGAATCTCGACATTCCCGGTGTCCAGTGGCCGATCGCGTTCTGGCGTGGGGCGGAGATGTGGGGCGGAGATGTGGGGCGGATGAGTGGGGCGAAGGAGTGGTCCGTCGGGTCGTGTGGACCGAATCGGTACGGTATGAACTGCAACAGATTCAGGTACGCAACAGATTCAGGGACACGGGGAACCAGGGAGACAACGTGGCTGAGCCCGGGATTGGGGATCAATTTCGATGAGTGACTTGCTGGAAGCGGAACGGCAACGAACCCCGAGTGACGATTCGTGCACCTGTTGTCGATTCTGTCGCCTTGCCGACGGTGAGGTGGACCGTGCGGACGAGCCGTCGGCCGAGTGGGCAGCGGATTCCCATGGTGATCACGCTGATGAACAACCCGGCGAACATCAACATGCGGCTCACGACCACTCAGGTCATGAGCAGATGTTCCGTCGTCGGTTCTGGGTCTGCCTTGTTGTGGGTCTGCCGGTGCTGTTCTGGAGTCCGACGATTCAGGACTGGTTCGGCTACACGGCTCCGGAATTTCCCGGCAGCTTCCTGATCGTTCCGGTATTGGCGACGTTCGTGTTCGTGTATGGGGGATTCCCGTTCCTGACCATGGCCGGCTGGGAACTGCGAAATCGGCAACCCGCGATGATGACCCTGATCTCGTTGGCCATAGTTGTGGCCTACGGGTTCTCGATTGCCACTGAGTTCGCTGATGTGGGTGAAGACTTCTTCTGGGAGCTGGTCACACTCATCGACATCATGCTCCTCGGGCACTGGATGGAGATGCGCAGCGTCCGTCAGGCATCAGGAGCGCTCGATGCACTCGCCGCCCTTGTGCCGGACACTGCTGACGTGGTCGCCCCCGACGGATCCGTCGGGCAGCTCCCGGTATCGCAACTGAAGGTCGACGATGTGATCCTTGTTCGGCCGGGCACGAGTGTGGCGGCCGATGGCGTGGTTGTCGACGGCGGAAGCGATCTGAACGAATCAATGATCACGGGCGAATGGCAGGCCGTTCCCAAGGCGGTCGGCGACGGGGTCATCGCCGGCACCATCAATGTCGGCGACGGCAGCCTTCGGGTCCGGGTCGCAGCGGTCGGATCCGATACGGCGCTGGCAGGGATCATGATGCTGGTGGCCGACGCCCAGAACTCCCGGTCGCCCACCCAGCTGCTGGCCGACCGCGCTGCCTCTCTGTTGTTCTATGCGGCGGTTGGATCCGCAGTGCTGACCGCTGTGATCTGGACTGTCATTGATGATGGCTTCGAGGCGGCAACGGTCGCCCGGGTCGTCACTGTGCTGGTCATTGCGTGTCCTCACGCCCTCGGGCTGGCGATCCCCCTGGTGGTGGCCAACACCACCGACGTGGCTGCCAGGAACGGAACACTGATCCGTGACAGGGAAGCGATCGACACCGCTCGCGGGCTGGAGATCATCGCGTTCGACAAGACCGGTACCCTCACCGCGGGAGAGGTCGCAGTGGTGGCCGTGGCAACGGTCGACGGGATGGATGAATCAGAGGCATTCCGGTCTGCCGCAGCTGTCGAAGGCGATTCAGAGCATCCGCTGGCGGCGGCGGTTCGCGAGGCGGCCGCTGATCGCGCCCTGGAGGTTCCGGAGGTCACAGAGTTCGCGGTCCTCAAGGGGCTCGGAGCACGGGCCACGGTGAATGGCCACACGAGCCACGTGGGCGGACCACGGCTCCTTGATTCACTCGAGCTGGTGGTTCCGGAGTCGCTTGTCACCTTCACAAGGGTCTCGGGCAGCCAGGGACGAACCGTGGTCTACCTCGTGAACGATGGCCGGGTGGCGGCGGCCTTCGCCCTTGCGGATGTGATCCGCGAAGAGAGCCGGGAGACAGTCGCCGTGCTTCATGGCATGGGAGTCGAAGTCGCGATGCTCACCGGCGACAGCGACGAAGTTGCAGCCTCCGTTGCGGGCGAGCTGGGTATTGACCGGGTCTATTCCCAGGTGCTGCCCGGAGACAAGGACAAACGTGTCGCCGAGCTTCAGGAAAAGGGGCAGAAGGTGGGAATGGTTGGTGACGGTGTGAATGACGCGCCGGCGCTCGCCAGGGCGGACATCGGAATCGCCATCGGTAGTGGCACCGATGTGGCGGTGCAGGCGGCGGATCTCGTGCTCGTGAAGAACAATCCTCTCGATGTACCGCGCATCCTCAAGCTCAGCGCTGCCAGTTACCGCAAGCAACTGCAGAACATCTGGTGGGGGGCCGGCTACAACATCGTGATGATTCCACTTGCGGCGGGGATCCTCGCCCCCTGGGGATTCATCATGCCGCCGGCCGTTGGAGCAGTGGTGATGTCGTTGAGCACGATTGTGGTGGCAGTCAACGCCCAACTACTGCGTCGGGTGGACCTCAGTCTGCCCTGACCTCAGCGTTTGTCAGCGGCTGGACTCCCGAATCCGAATCGCGTGGCCGGTCCACCGTGTTCCTGTGCGCCATGTTCGTGCGCGGCATGTTTTTTGTCGCGTAGTCCACCACGGCCATGTGGTCTTCCAGCAGGGAATCCGGGTCTGCCTCGCCCGCGAGCCAGCGATCCCAGACCGCGGTTCGCCCGGCCACCAGAACTGCGGCGAGCAGGATGGAGTGCAGGTCGTCGGATTCCGCGCCGCAGTCGGCTGCGAGGGCGGTCGAGAGCATCTCGCGCAGGCGGCGTTCGATGTCAGCACCCATCGCCACCAGTACCGGGTCCTCGTCCATCCATTTGCGGAATTCCCGCAGATTGCGAAAGTAGCCGGCAGTGGTGGGGGAGGAGGGACTGGTTCCTTCGCCAGATTCCAGCGTGAGGAAGTCCCGCCAGATTGCCAGCGTGTCCGATGAGCGGTTCGGATCCTCCAGCAGGGACTGGAGGCCG
The DNA here is from genome assembly GCA_030621865.1 of Actinomycetes bacterium. Classification (GTDB taxonomy): domain Bacteria; phylum Actinomycetota; class Acidimicrobiia; order Acidimicrobiales; family Microtrichaceae; genus JAHRAZ01. The sequence continues at coordinate 4,197 of JAUXGW010000093.1, read as the reverse complement.
GCACCGTGGGCTGTCACGGGAGCCAACGCAAGTTGAGCCTTTGAATCGAAGTACCTGAGCAGGGTCTGGGTGGTGATCTCCACCTCGGCGGAGATCTCTTCGAGAGTGGTTCCGTTGTAGCCCCTCTCTGCAAAAAGCCGCTGCGATACGTCGATGAGGGCGCTGCGGGTCCTGGCCTTCTTCCGCTCGCGAAGTGATGTGGGGATCGCTGGGTCCGGCGAAGTTCGATCCTCGGGAAGCGGGTGATCCGTCCCACTGTGATCCATTCCGTTGCGATTCTCCGGTGGCATCCGACAAGTGTATATCGCTATGATTTATTAGTCAGTAATATTTTGTGTTGAAGTATGCGGCAGACAAAGATCACCGGAGGAACCGTGACCACAACTGAAGGCAGCGCAACAGTGGAGTCCGAACCGACTGGCAGCGAAGAGCTGCGGGCGAAGTACCGCGCTGAGCGGGACAAGAGGATTCGCGAAGATGGCGCGGGCCAGTACATCGACCCCACGGGCCGGTTCGCCCATTTCGTCGACGACACCTACACCGAGGTCGTTGAGCGTGATCCGGTTTTCGACGAGGTCACCGTGGCTCTGATCGGTGGCGGGTTCTCCGGGCTCTGCACCGGAGCGCAACTGAAGCAGGTGGGTGTTGATGACATCCGCATCATCGAGGCCGGCGGCGACGTTGGTGGTGCGTGGTACTGGAATCGTTATCCCGGAGCCATGTGTGACACCGCATCCATGGTCTACCTGCCGCTTCTGGAGGAGACGGGTTACCGGCCGAGCATGAAATACACCTTCGGCCATGAGAACTTCGAACATGCCCAGCGCATAGCGACACAGTTCGGCCTCTACGAAAACGCCTTGTTCTCGACCGAGGTCGACAGTCTCGACTGGGATGAGTCCACATGCCGCTGGATCATCAAGACCAACCGCGGTGACGAGATTCGGGCGCAGTTCGTGTCCATGGGCACCGGACCGATCCACCGTCCGAAGCTGCCCGGAATCCCTGGAATCGAGACTTTCGAAGGACACAGCTTCCACACCAGCAGATGGGACTACGACTACACCGGTGGCGACGCGACAGGTGCCCCACTCGACAAGCTGTCTGACAAGCGGGTCGGGATCATCGGCACCGGGGCGACCGCCATTCAGGTCATCCCGCACCTGGCGGCTGCCTCCAAGGAACTGTTCGTGTTCCAGCGCACACCGTCCTCGATCGATGTGCGCAACAATCACCCGATCGATCCGGAGGAATTTGCGGCCCTCGACCCGGGCTGGCAGAAGAAGTGGCTGGCCAACTTCGCAACGCTGCAGTCAGGTGGTTTTGCCGACGAGGACCTGGTGAAAGACGGTTGGACGGACATCGCGCAACGAGTGCGCGATCGAGTCCTCGAGGAAATGGAACGAGAAGGTGAGTCGTTCGACATGGAGGACTTCGCGCGGGCATTCGAGGCGAGCGATGACGAGAAGATGAATGAAATCCGTGCCCGGGTCGACACCATCGTGGAGGATCCCGATACGGCGAGGGACCTGAAGCCCTGGTACCGCCAGTTGTGCAAGCGCCCTTGTTTCCATGATGAATACCTCCAGTCGTACAACGTCCCCGGGGTACATCTGGTCGACACCGACGGCCAGGGAGTCGAGCGCATCGACTCCACCGGTGTCTGGGTTGATGGTGTCCACTACGAACTCGACTGCCTGGTCTTTGCTTCGGGATTCGACGTGCATCTGGCACATTCCGCTGGATATGAGACCGTCGGCCAGGATGGACTCAAGCTTTCGGATTACTGGGACGACGGCATGTTGAGCATGCACGGAATCCATGTGAATGGCTTTCCCAACCTCTTCATCGTTGGAATCAACCAGGGTGCCAATCACATAGCCAACATCACCCACGGCCTCAACGAGTCCGGTGCAACCATTGCCGCGGTTATCGCACACGCCCTCGAGGTGCATGCCGATGTGGTCGAGTTGTCCGAACAGGCCGAGGCGGACTGGGTGGCGATGTTCGACACCACCACCCACGGATTCTTGGGTAACCCCGACTGCACTCCCGGCTACTAGAACAACGAGGGTGCGACGCCGGGCCGACGCGAACGGCGGAATGCAAGTGGTTATCCCGAAGGGCCTGTGGCCTTCTTCGACTACCTGGAAGGCTGGCGCAACAGCGGCGACTTCGAAGGTCTCAACTTCGACGCCAACCAGTAGGACCGCGCGTAACTCCCAGGAATCAACCAGCGGTCGCCATCCCCGCCGACGTGTTCAACCCGTACAGGATGCATGTCGCAGCTGTGGGAGGCTGCTCAGATGATGCGGCCCCAACCGATGCTCGTTGTCGCCGACGTTGAGGCAGCTTCAGCTTGGTTCCAGAACGTACTGGGATTGAGCTCGGGCCATGGCGGTAGCGAGTACGAAATGCTCATGGACAACAGCGATCTCGTTGTGCAGCTTCACCGCTGGGACGCGGCAGAACACCCCAACCTGGGCGATCCAGAGGACCCCTCGAGAGGCAACGGTGTTGTGGTGTGGTTCGAAACCGATGCTTTCGAAGAGGCCGTGGAACGGGTTGAGGAAATGGGCGCTGAGATTCTTGAGGGTCCGTTGTTCAACCCGAACGCTCAACAACATGAAATCTGGCTAAGCGGCCCTGACGGATTCGTCGTGGTTGTCGCGGGCTCCCGCCGGCCCTGACCCGCTCTTGTGGTCTCCACCCCGGTCATCCAACCCTGAATTGTCCGATTGCTGACAGTCCCGGAAGCTGAGTAGTCGACCGCCTGTTTCCTGAGTTGTTGAGTCAATCATCTATTCAGGAGGAAAATCATGACTGCACTGATGGAGGTGGTCCATCGACCACCACCCGACGCGGATTACCGCAAACCTTCCCGGTATCGAACTGCCGGGATCTACCTGGGTCTGTTCGGACTGGCCCTTGCAGCGGTCACGCTGGTGGCAAACGTGGTGGCCGGAATCTGGGTCGATGACCCGGCCCGCGCCCTTGACGCGGATCAGACCCTTTCGTGGTCGTTCGGCCTGACCACCACTGCGTTCGCAGTGTTGAAGATCGGAATTGCCGTGGTCCTCGTCGGAATCATTGCCCGATTGTGGATGCGCGTGGACAGCGTCAAATCTGCCCTGTCGGAACTGAAACCGAAGGATTCCCACCCTGAGGTCCGGTTGGGCAGGATCGAAACGGACTTCGGTCCGGCGACGGCAGGCAAGAGCGTTCCATCAGCACTGCCGATCCACCGGATGGCCAAGAAGATGTGGGCACCGATGCTGGCCATGGGTGCCATGGCAGTCCTTGCCGGTCTGGTGCTGTCACTCATTCGCTCGGGGAACCTGGCGACTGATCCAGGGCTTGCCCAGGCCCAGGGCGCCTGGGTACAGGGTCTGCAGTTTCTTGGAGAAGGACTGATCCTGTCGGGCATCGCGTTTCTGCTCGGAACGATCCTCGCCGGTCTCAGAGCCGGTGGTGGAGAGGTCCAGCAGTCACAAGGTGTGGTGGTGAAGACCCTGCTCATGCCGGCTACGGCCAAGGCGTTCATCGTGTTGATGATGATGGGACTCATGGTCTCGATCACCCAGTTCGTGGGCTACGTCGTGGCGGCGAATGTGGAGGACCCACAGAGCTTTGCCGCCTGGCTTGCATGGCTTGGACCATTCCGTGAACTCGGACTGGGACTGATATTGGCCGGCATCGTGCTGGCTCTCGTATCCATCGGAACGGTTTTGCGATTCCAGTTCGATCGCATTACCCAGATCATTCGCACCGGGAGGTGAACGGAATGTCAACACAACTCAAAGAACGGCCCGTCAAAGAAGTGGATCAGGTGAAGCCAGTCGAACGGCCCGACGAATTTCACACCGTCGAATCGAAGCACACCCTCGGCTACAACACACCACAGAAGGTGGGCCGGGCGCTGTGGGCTCCGATGCTCGCAATGGGCGTCATGGGGCTTTCGGCAGGAATGGTGGTGGCGATCGTCAGAGCCAACGAGATTTCATCCGGTGGGTCTGACACCACGATCGCAGTGCTGGGACAGGTGATCCCGGGACTCATGTTCCTGGGTTTCGCATCGGTGTTCGGTGCGATTTCCTTCGCCATCGCCCGGATCCTCGGGGCTTTCCGCAAGGGAGGAGGTGAAGTGCAGGAAACGGCCGGATCAGCGGTCCAGACGCTCGAGATGCCCGGAACGGC
>JAUXGW010000273.1 GCA_030621865.1 Actinomycetes bacterium | reverse complement strand
GCGTTGTCATTGCCGACATCGAGGAGCCCGTGCTCGATGCGACCGTTGCTGAACTGTCCCGGCGCGACGACCTGAGGCGCGACGACCTGAAGCGCGGCAGCGTGAGCGGATTCAGCACCGATGTGTCCGATGAGGATTCGGTGGCAGCCCTGGCCGACTACGTCTACTCGACACACGGACGCTGCAATCTGTTGTTCAACAACGCGGGAGTCACCTCCGGCGGTGGTGGCCTTCCCTGGCACCATGAACCAAACGACTGGCGTTGGTGCTTCGGGGTGAACGTCTTCGGTGTTGCCATCGGCGTGTCGGAATTCGTTCCCCGAATGATCGAAGGAGGTGAACCCGGCCAGGTCATCAACACTTCATCCGGTGACGGCGGTTTCGCACCGGTCCGCACGGCTTCGGTGTACGCCGCTTCCAAGTCGGCCGTGAGTTGCTTCACCGAGACGCTCCAGCTGAACCTGATCTCCGAGGGCACTGCACTGCGGGCGTCGGTGTTCTATCCGTCCGGCGGCCTCATGGACACGGGTCTGTACACCGCTGCCCGAAACCGGCCTGAGGAACTCCAGCGCAAAGGTCCGGCGACCGGCCGAAAGAGCATGTCGTTCACCGAACTCAAGGATCGCATCGCCGCGGCCACCGGCGAGGAACCACCAATCGCCAACCTGGATGATCTCGCCAGGCTGGCGGTGGACGGTGTTGAAGCCCGTGACTACGTGATCGCGGCCGGCCTGGATGAGACTGCGGAACTCCTGCACGCGCGCGCCGATGCGATCGGTCGCGGCGAACTACCGCCGGAGCATCGCATCGGGCTTTAGGCCTTCCTGCCGGGAGGCGGTGACCTAACTTGTGGTGATGCAGGTTTCTGGTTCCACTGTTCTTCTCACAGGTGCGAGTGGGGGATTGGGTTCGGCGATGGCGCGTGAACTCTCCCGGGCGGGGGCGAAGCTGATCCTCACCGCACGTCGAGCCGAGATCCTCGATTCACTTGCGGAGGAGACGGGGGGAGAAGCCGTACGTGCCGACCTGTCCGACCGTGCCGATCTTGATCGTCTGTGTGAACGGCTCGGCGAAGTCGACGTTCTTGTGGCCAACGCCGGAGTCGGTGATGGCGGCGACATCATGGACATGCAGGTGGCCCAGATCGACGAGGTGATCGATGTGAACCTGCGGGCGCCGATCGTGATGGCTACGTGTTTTGCCCAGAGCCACAGTGAAGTTGGCCGGACCGGGCAGATCGTGATGATCGGATCCTTGTCAGGGATTGTCGCCATTCCGAACTCCCGGCTCTACAACGCCACCAAGTTCGGACTTCGCGGGTACAGCCACGCGTTGCGGCTCGACCTCGAAGAACACAACATCGGCGTGACCTACGTCGCTCCCGGATTCATCCGTGATGTCGGCATATACGCCGACATGGGAATGGAAATGCCTCCCTTCGTGCGAACGAAGTCCGCCGCCGACGTGGCCGATGCTGTGGTGAAGGCGATCGAGAAGAACCCTGCCGAAATCTTCGTGTCGCCCGCGGAGCTGAGGGCTTCGGCGACCTTGGGAGGCATTTCCCCCAGGCTTTCCGCAGTGTTTCAACGGCGGATGGGTACCAGGGAGATGGTCGAACGCCGGGATCAGGGCTGAACCGGATCAGGGCGAACCCTTGCCACCGCAGGTGTCCATGAATCATCCGATCATCAGGTGTTCGATGAGCCATTTTCGGCCCAGTACCACCTGTCGGTTGAGCGTCGCAGTCCTCGCTGCACGGAGACCGAACCAGCCAGCGACACCGCGTCGATCCTTTCGATGCTCCGGGACGCGGCTTCGCGGGGACCGGTCAGGCAGCCTTGATCGCAGTGATGAGTTCGGCCCACAAGTCATCGGGGGTTTCATACGGCATGTAGACGCAGACCTTGTTTGCGTGATCGCCGTAACGGTCGCTGATCTGTGCGGCGACCTCAGCCGGGGTTCCGCGAACCGAGATCTGACTCAGCATCTCATCGGGGATCAAACCGGAAAGCTCGTTCCACCGGCCGTCGCGGGTGTACTGCTGGGCTGTGGTCTGTATCCCGGCGAAACCCTCGTGTTCGAGAACTGGCCGATAGGCGGGGGTTGAGGAATAGAAGCCCAGCAGCGACCGGCATCCGGTGTCGGCTCGGTCCATCTCCTCTTCGGTTCGTCCTGTGCACACGATCAATTCGGGAATGATCTCGAAGTTGCCGAGGTCAGGAGATCGCCGGGCCAATCCCTTCTGCACTGCTGGAAGTGTTCGCTCCTCGAAAAATCGACGTGATGTCACGGGCATGACCGCCAGGGAATCCGCCACCGATGCAGCCATGGCGCACATCTGTGGTCCCAGGGCCCCCACGGCGATCGGAGGGGGACCCCAGGGACTCGGCCCCGGGGAGAACATGGGGCTCATGAGTTTGTGAGTTCGGAACTCGCCTTCGAAGTTCAGGCGTTCGCCGGTCTGCCAAGTCTGGAATATCGCCCGAATCGCTCCCACCTGTTCGCGCATCCGTGCAACCGGCCGATTGAATTCCTCGCCGAAACGCCGCTCGATGTGGGCGCGGACCTGCGTCCCGAGCCCGAGGGTGAACTTGCCCTCCGAAAGGACCTGCAGGTCACGGCTCGCGTGAGCCAGATGGATCGGATTGCGCGGGAAGGCGATCGCCACATTTGTCATGACCGCCAGGTCCGTCGCCGCTGCCGCCAGTGTGAGCGGAATGAACACGTCATGTGGTCCCTCGAAGGTGAATACCCCGTCGATCCCGAGTGATTCGAGGTGTCTTGCAGAGTCGCCTGCGTCAGCCAAGCCGTACACGGGTGCCAGAACCTCCATCCACGCAGCCTCGCGCATGCGGCGCCCGCGATGATTATCCCGGGTCGGGCTGCGCTCCGCGCACCAGCACTCCGGGACGCTCCCCGGTTGCTTCGTCATCGATCCGCACTGGTACACCGGCGGTGATCGTGGCTGCGTAGCCGCTGGCGGTCTGGATCAGCCGTTTGCCGTCGGCCGGAAGGTCATGGACCATCCTCGGTGCCTGGATCGCCAGGTTGTCGAGGTCGATCACATTGAGGTCGGCACGGTATCCCGCAGCGATCAAGCCGCGGTCAAGCAGTCCGTACAGCTCGGCGGTCTTGCGCGTCTGCATCCGGACGACTGCTTCGAGATCCAAGCGTTCACCCCTGTGGCGGTCACGAACCCAGTGGGTGAGCATGTAGCTCGGCAGGCTGGCATCGCAGAGAACACCGCAATGTGCGCCACCATCACCGAGTCCGAGCACAGTGCC
>JAUXGW010000373.1 GCA_030621865.1 Actinomycetes bacterium | reverse complement strand
AACTCCAGCCGTTCTCTGATGGTCAGGTCGCGCAAAACCGCGACCTGACCATCACAGAAGCTGGTTTTCAACGGTCCTGATCGAAATCAGTTGTCCGGGTCCCAGTCAGTAGTCCGGGTCCAGGTCTTCCTGCTCGGTTTTGTCGGCGAGAACTTCTTCTCTGGTGACTCCCAGCAGGAACAGAATGGCATCCAGGTAGGGCACGTTGACCGTTGTGTCCGCAGCTTCCTGCACGACGGGTTTGGCGTTGTAGGCCACGCTGAGGCAGGCAACCGAGAGCATGTCGAGGTCGTTCGCACCGTCGCCGACCGCAACCGATTGCGACAGGGGAATTCCTTCGGCTTCTGCCGTTTCCTGCAGCAGTCGGGCCTTCTGGTGGCGGTCAACCACGGTTCCTTTCACCTCGCCTGTCAACACTCCGTCAACGATCTCCAACTCGTTTGCGAACGCGTGATCCAGGTCGAGGTCACGTTTCAGGTGATCCGTGAAGAACGTGAATCCGCCCGAGACCACCCCGACTGTGTAACCGAGTCGCTTCAGAGTGCGAATGAAGGTGCGGGCACCGGGAGTGAAACGCACACGCATGCGGGCGTTCTCCATCTGCTGCACCGTGACGCCTTGCAGCAAACGCACCCGTTCACGCAGGGCTTCCTCGAAGTCGAGTTCACCGGCCATGGCACGTTCGGTGACGTCCCGGACCTGCTCCTCGCACCCGGCTTCGGCAGCCAGAAGTTCGATCACCTCGTCCTGGATCAGTGTGGAGTCAACATCGAGTACGACGAGGCGCTTCGCCTTCCGTTCGAGTCCGCCCGGCTGGATCGCCAGATCGAGTCCGTGTTCGCTGGAAACCCGGGCCATGGTGGTGGCGAGAACTCCCTGGGCCGTTCCGCGAACCTGAAATTCGTAGGCGTGAACCGGATACCTCGCCAAGCGCAAGATTCGGACGATGTTGCCGCCGGCCCCGGCGATACCGCTCGTCACTGCGGCAAGTTCGCCGGCGGTCAACCCGGCGCCCATCTCGTGGCCGAGAACGATCACTGCTTCAGTCGCAGGTCGACGCCCGGGCTGGGCTGCGACCGGCTCGAACGAGATGTTCAATCCGCGTTCGGTGGCGAAGGCATCCAGGTCTTCAGCAAGTCGCTGGGTATTGCCGCCAGGGTCATCGACTGCCACGGCCAGAGTGAGAATGTTTCGAACAAGAACCTGCTCCACGTCTTGAACACACAGGTCATAGCCGTGCAGAAGAGTCATCAAGGCGGTGGTGATTCCGGGTCGGTCCGGGCCGCTGACGCGCACGAGCATCGCCACGGATGTCTCGGCTGAGGGCACATCACTCATGGCGGCTACGGTACGGCCCAGCGATGCTCGCGGCGAAACGCTGGTGGGTGAGCTGTGACGCATTCTGTTCAGGTCTGGATCTCAAGGACTGCGGGATCATCCCGAACATCGATGGGCTCACTGTTCACCGGATTGCGAGCCGTCTACCTGGACGAACCCAGGCGGGACATGTTTGACTCGCCCGAAACCTCCTGAGGCTCACTCAGGTTCACGGTCACGGCGAGCATCGCGGCAACGAACGCGCCGCCCAGCAACACGGTGGTCATGCCGACCTGATCGATGAGTGCGCCGCCGATCAGTCCGCCGACAGGCACCAAACCGGCCCAGGCCATCATCCACAGCCCCATCACCCGGCCACGCACCGCGTCAGGCAGGCGTAGCTGGAGGATTGTCATCAACGCGGTCACGATCACGAAGTAGCTGACGCCGGTTAAGTAGATGGCCGGGAATCCGATGATCGGTTCGGTGGCGAGCGCGTAGATCGTCAGAGTGATCGGGAACGCCCCGAGCGCCCACTTCA
>JAUXGW010000188.1 GCA_030621865.1 Actinomycetes bacterium | reverse complement strand
GCCAGCCGCCGCGTCGGTTGCGCTTGCCGGCTGGTCTCCCCAACCATGCGGTCCTACCACCACCAACGTTGCAGCGTTCGCCATCTGCTTGAACGCCGCAAGCAGGGTGTCGAGACCCTTGCGAGGTTCCAGCGTGCCAACGAACAACACGAAGTCGCCGCTGATGGAATGCTCGGCCAGAACTCGCTCCGCGTCAGCGGAAGTCACATCGAGCGGCCTGAATCCCCACGGAACCACGTGCACCCGGTCGGCCTCGAAGTCGTGTTCGATGCATTGGGCAGCCACCACCTCTGATGGCACGGCAACCGCTGCTGCCTCGGACCGAATCCGGGCGAGTCCCTCTGCCATCAACTGGGCGCCACGTGCGGTGAAATAGTCGGGTTCGGTCAGCGGCAGCAGGTCATGCACCGTGGCCACCAGCGGTTTGTTCAGCTTCGGAGGTGGCACCGGCACGCTCAGGTGCCAAATGTCAACCTCAGACTGGGTTCGAAGTGAGGGTCGACCAAAACGGCGCCAGGATTCGTAGAGCAAGGACGGTGACAGCGGAATTCGCCGTGTGGGAACCGGCGGCTTGAAATCGAGCTTCGGCTCGCCCGGGCCGGCCCCGACTCCCTGCACATCCACCTCACCCATTCCCTGAAGCGCTGATGCCAGATCCAGAATGCTGGTTGCCGAACCGCCCGGAACGCGGTGCCAGCACTGGGTGAAAGTCATTCCCACAGAGACGGAGTGCTCGATCGACATCACCGCGAAGTCTCGCACGGGGCGGAGTTCCGCACGGACATTCGGAATCCATTTCACCGCGATTCGGAATCCATTTCACCGACATTCGGAGTCCATTTCACAGACCCGTCGATGCGTTGCCAATGATTCACACGGCGGCAGAATCCGCCGGATTCGTGGTTCGGGGGCTGATGGTTGAAATCGCGTTGGCAGGCTCCGATACCGTGTTTGTCGATGAGTGGGTACTGGGCTGACAAACATGTATTGGTCACCGGCGGCGCTGGCTTCCTGGGTTCTGCTGTTCTGGCAGGCCTGGAATCCCGTCAACCAGCCAAGGTGACGGCTCCGACATCTGATGAAGTCGACCTGCGCGACCGCGCCCAGACAGAAGAGATGTTCAAGGCTCACTCCCCCGACCTGGTGATCCACCTTGCGGCGAAGGTCGGTGGAATCGGTGCAAACCGGGAAAATCCCTCGGATCTCTACATCGACAATCTCCTCATGGGAACCTTCGTGCTGGATTCGGCCCTGCAAGCCGGCACCCAGAAAACCGTGATGCTGGGCACGATCTGTTCATACCCGAAGATCACACCGGTCCCGTTCCAGGAAACATCGCTGTGGCAGGGGTATCCCGAGGAGACCAACGCTCCCTATGGAATCGCCAAGCTCGCCCAGCTGACCCAGATGCAGGCCAACCGTGATCAGCACGGCCAGTCGGCGATCTACCTGATGCCGACCAATCTGTATGGTCCTGGCGACAAGTTCAACGCTGCTGTCAGCCATGTGATCCCGGCGCTGATCAAGAAGTGCGTAGAGGCCCAGGAGGCCGGCGCCGGGCACATCGACGTATGGGGAACCGGCTCGGCAACCCGCGAGTTCCTGTACGTGGATGACGCCGCTGAAGGCGTGCTGCTCGCAGCAGAGCACTACGACGGCCGCGATCCCGTGAATCTGGGGACTAACGAAGAGATGCCGATCCGCGACCTCGTGGAGATGATCACCGAGCTGGTCGGGTTCACGGGCGAAGTCCGCTGGGATTCCTCCAAACCTGACGGTCAACCCCGCCGACGGGTCGATCCCAGCGTCGCCAGGGCCGAATTCGGCTTCGAGGCACAGGTGGACTTTCGCGAAGGCCTGCAACGCACCATCGAGTGGTATCGGGCCAACCGCGAACTCGCGGAGTCCCGCGTCAACTGACGGTTGTTGATCCCGGGGTGGGTTGATCACCTGATTGGTAGGTGCTGAAACGAACCAACAATCGGGTACCGACCCCGCGCCGCCGACTTCCCGCCACCGCGACCGCTGGCCAAACCACCGTCGCGCGGTCGGCGTGGGGTGCTAATGGCAGAGGGCGGCTTGTTCGGGATCTGTCGGGACGATGCCGGGAGGAGCACCATCTTCTTCGGACTCGGCCAGGAAGGCGAGCTCCTCGTCAACGGGAGGTTCCGAAGTGGTGGATTCCTCAACCTGGTCGGGCTCGGCACCTGAGTCACTCTCAGCGGGCACCGTCGTGGTCGCTCGGGATTCCATCTCGACCGTCAGCGACTCGGGAGGAGCGAGCACATCCGGTGGCAACGAGTCCACGGCGACTGGCTCTTCCAGGATTCCCCGGAAATCCTCGCCAACGGCAAGAACCACCCGTGGCCCGACGATGTCCTCGTCGTACACGAGTTCAACCGGACCGTCGATGTAGGTGGCCAGTCTCAGAGCGGACTGGAAGCCGTGGAGACCGTGGGTGATGGTCGTTTCCGGCTGCTGGTAGCGACTCGAAGTTGTGTTGGCGTCGAAATCCTTCTGAGCCAGATTGATGGCGACCAGACCAACCATTTCGTCTTCGGAGGAGGGGCCTTCCACATTCACGATGATGCTGGAGTTCTCGAGGTCCTCACCGAGTTCGATTCCCCAGAATGGTTCGAGCAACTCGATCGCGTCATCCCACACGACCTCCTGATAGGCCACACCATCGATCGGGTCCGAGACCGTGGGGATCTGTTCGGTTCCGAGTTCGTCCGGGTTGAATCTGCGGAACACCTCCATGAGGTCCAGAATGTTTCCGACGGTCAGTGTCTCGTCGAGCACCACAGCATCAACTGCGGCGTTGACAACCCCAAGAGCGGTGCCAGGGTTGCGGAGGCCCTGATCGGATGCACGCCTGATGGCCCTCTTGAGGAAATCCTGCTGACGGCTGATTCGCCCGAGGTCGCCCGTCTGGTCATAGCGCCAACGGTCCCCGTCCTGATACTGGAACGCCCGGGATCGCGCGTATGCGAGTGCCTGGGTCGGACTGAGTAGGTGACAGCCGGCTTCCTCGATCAACAGGCCAGATTTCTTGTCTCTCACGGGAGCAGCGAAGTAGGTGGGAACTCCGTCGAGCTGCTCAACGAGTTCCTGGAAGGAAGCGAAGTCCACTTCCACGTAGTTGTCGATCGAGATGCCGAAGTTGTGCTCGATTGTGTCGGTGAGGTTCTTCGGGCCATCCACTCCGTTCAGCGCCGCGTTGATGCGATCCTCGTAGCCGGTCGGAGAGATCTCCACCCGTGAGTCCCGAGGGATGGAGAGCACCTGAGCGGTGCCTTCGGTGGGATCGACCCGCAGGATCATGATCACATCGGCGCGTTTGACGTCGTCGCGGTCGTTGTTGATCGGGTCACCCTCGTCGAGGTTCTCGCCGGAGTCCGTTCCGACGATGAGGATGTTGCGGGGTTCGCTGGCTTCCACGGACACCGCAGAGGCGGGAGCAATGGAGACCGTGCGAACTTCCTCCAGTTTCACCTTGACCAGACTGAGGCCGGCAGCGGCACCCACACTGGCCAGCACGAGCAGGCAATTGAACGCGATGAGCAGCCTCTGAGGCCACGTTCGTCGTTGTTTTCCTCGCCCTGCCACACTGGCGACGGTAGCAGCGGAGCGTACGTTCTCAGAGTCAGTGACCCGGTCCGGAAGGTCCCGCCTAGGATTTGCTCAGGTGAGTGAGATGCCCCGATCCCGCGCTCCACAGGAGCTTCAACCTCTCGCGGTGGTGGGAGGAAACCTCTGCACGGACCTGGTGGATGTCACATCCGACCTGAGCGCCCTCGACTCGAGTGGATTCTGGGCAGTCGTACTTCCCTTCGACGAACCACCGATTTGTGCGCGCTTCGCCACCATCAAGGCGGCTACGCCCTGGCCAGGGCCGGCGTGGCGGGGACCGAACCGTGCCGATTGGCAGAGCACCTTGGATCATTCCCAGTTCACGTCCGGCGTGGACACAATTCGCAACGAGATCGCCGCAGGTTCGGTGTATCAGGTGAATCTGACCAGGCGGCTGTCAGCACCCCTGCACTCACCAGCGGCGCTGACCGGGGCGATGCTGGCTGGAGCGATGCCGAAGGACTCGGAGGGGGCCGACACCGCGGGGTCCAATGCCGAGTGGGATGACACTGCGAGAGCCGGCACAGCGCGGAGTGACACCGCGCGGAGTGACACTGAACGCAGTGACACTGCGCGGGCTGGCTCGGGCTCGGAGTCGAACGACGTGGCCGCTCTGGGAGCAGCGCTGGCGGTGGGCAATCCAGCCCCATTCTCCGCGGTAGTGCGCATTCCGAGTGCCGGGCTGGCCGTGGCAAGTGCGTCACCCGAACGTTTCCTTGCCCGTGATCGCGACCGGTTATGGTCCTCCCCCATCAAGGGCACTGCCGCCACCGTGGACGGCTTCCTTCCCAAGGACCGTGCCGAAAACGTGATGATCGTGGATCTCGTGCGCAACGACCTCGGCCGGGTCTGTGAGTGGGGAACCGTGAAGGTCTCGGCTCTGCTGGCCACCGAACCACATCCCGGGCTGTACCACCTGGTGTCCACGGTCGAAGGCCAGTTGAGACCCGAAATGGGCTGGGCTGACGTGATCGGAGCAACCTTCCCGCCGGGCTCGGTCACCGGCGCCCCGAAAATCGCTGCCATGGAATCCATCTCTCGTCTCGAACCGACGAAACGCGGGATCTACTGCGGGGCAATCGGCTGGGTTGACGCCGACTCCAAACGGGGTGACCTGAACGTGGCCATTCGGACTTTCTGGATCGAGGACGATCATCTGCACTTCGGCACCGGCGGCGGAATCACCTACGGATCTGATCCCGAAGGCGAGTGGGCCGAGACAGAGTTGAAGGCCGCCAACCTCCTGGCCGTGGCGAGCAGATCCCCACGAACCTGACTCCCCCTGAACCCGACTCCCCCTGAACCCGACTCCCCCTGAACCCGACTCCCACTGAACCCGACTCC
>JAUXGW010000022.1 GCA_030621865.1 Actinomycetes bacterium | reverse complement strand
GCTGGCGCTGGGCCGCGCGCCGGGCTCGGTGGACGACTCGGCGACCTGGGGCCTGCTCGCCGCGTGGTGCGTGATCAGCGTGTGCGTGGCGACCGTCCTGTTCGCGGTGCGGCGCAGGAGGACGCCATGAAGCGGCTGCTGGGTTACCCCGTTCACCATCACCGGTTCGGACAGACCAGCCGCTTCCAAGATCGTCGGTGCGACATCGATCACATGAGAAAATTGGGTCCGCAGCTCGCCGCGGGCCTCGAACCCGTTCGGCCAGTGCGCCACCGTGCCGTTACGGGTCCCGCCCCAGTGGCTCGCGATCTGCTTGGTCCACTTCAACGGCGAATCGGTGGCCCACCCCCATCCCGCCGAATAGCCGACGTAGCTTTCCGGGGTCCCCATCTGCGGGATCCGCTCGTACATGAAGTCCTCGGTCTCGAGGGCGCCGGCCATGTTGTACTGGATGAAGATGTTCGTCGACCCCTTGATGCCGGACTCGGGCGCGCCACCGTTGTCGCCGATGATGTAGATCACCAGCGTGTCGTCGAGCACCTCGAGCCCCTCGAGGGCATCGATCAGTCGACCGAGGTGATGGTCTCCGTGCTCCAGATAGCCGGCGAAGACCTCCATCTGCCGGGCATAGACCGCCTTCATCTTGTCCGACGTCTCGTCCCAATGCGGTAGACCCTCAGGGTGGTCGGTCAGCTCGCAGGTCTCGGGGATAATCCCCATCTCCTGCTGCCGTTCGAAGATCTCCCGGCGAAGCTCATCCCAACCCGCATCGAAGCGGCCCTCGTACTTGTCGATGAACTCGGCCGGAGCCTGCAACGGAACGTGGCCGAAACTCGGTGCGTAGTACATGAAGAACGGCTTGTCCGGGGCAAGCGCCTTCTGCTGGCGCACCCACGCGATCGCGTGATCGGCCAGATCCTCTGAGAGGTGATAGCCCTCCTCCGGTGTCGCCGGCAGCTCCACGCGGGTCGTGCCCTCGAACATGTCCGGGTAGAACTGGTTCGCTTCGCCGCCCAAGAACCCGTAGAAGTACTCGAATCCCGCCCCCGTCGGCCACCGATCCATCGGACCCACCGGCGACGTCTCCCACATCGGCACCTCATGGCACTTGCCAAACTGAGCCGTCGAGTACCCGTTGAGGCGCAACACCTCCGAGACCTGAGCCGCCGTGTTGGGGATAATGCTCGTGTACCCCGGCGCCGACGTCGCCCCCTCTGGGACCATGCCCATGTTCACCGCGTGGTGGTTGCGGCCGGTCAACAGCGCGGCCCGCGTCGGCGCACACACCGCGGTCGTGTGGAACCGGTTGTACTTCAACCCGCTCTCTGCCAGTCGCTCCGCAGTAGGCATGTGAACCGGGCCACCAAACGGCGACCCCGCACCGAACCCCACGTCGTCCAACAACACCAACAACACATTTGGCGCACCCGCCGGTGGGCGCAGCGGCTCGATCGGCGGGAACGAACTGGCCGGGTCCTTCGCGTCGAAGACCGTCAACCTCGGCGGCACCCGATCAGGGATCGGCAACACCTCACGACCGACACTCGGATCCTGCGCCATCACAACTCCTTCACACAATCGAACTGCTTGCACCCAATTTTACGGAGCGGTGCTGCCCCATCAAGCCTCTGAGTCGAGATCACCCGGGTGAACGTTCCCTTCGAATCAGGCCTCAGGCGATGACCGCGGTGACAAGGGCTCCGGCAGCGAGCCCTGCGCCTCTCCAATCAGCGTGTCGTCGTGTCGCCGTGTTGGACATCGTCGTCGAAGAAGCCGAACGACTTCAGTTCGCGCTTGATGTCGAGCGCAATCGCGACTGCCGGTGCGGCAAGAACGAGGCCGATCAGGCCGGCGATGATCCCGCCGAGTGCCGTGGCCAGGAGGATGAGCAGCGGATGGAGGTTGAGTGTGTCGCCGATCAGCACGGGCTCCAACAGGTTCTCCAGCAACAGGTTCACCGCCAGCGCGATCCCGAGCACAATCAACGCCAGCCCGATCCCGCCCTCGCCCAGCGCCATCAAGACGGCAAAGGCGCCGCCGACGAACGCCCCGATGTACGGGATGTACGCGCCGATCACGTTGACGACGGCAATCGCTCCGGCCGCAGGCACGCCCAAGAACAGGGCCGCGAGGCCAATGGCCGCGCCGTTCACGAGGGCCATCGCCGTTCGGCCACGGAAGTAGTTCTGGATGTTCTTGACCGAGCGATCGCCGATCCGCTCGAGCAACGCTCGCTGCTCGGCATCCTGCTCCCGCTCCAGTCGGCGAGCTGTGAGCATCGGCAAATCCTTCAGTAGGTAGTAGAGGACAATCGTGCCGAGGATGAGGCCGGTGATGAGACCGAATGCCGAGTCCAGGAACGAGGCGGCACGGCCGGCGAGACCGTCGGTCACGGTCGGGCCGGCGCTGCTCGTGGTTTGACGGATCTGATCGACGAGCTCCTCGTTGACCGGTGTGTGGTCGAGCCAGCTCTTGAGATCGGCGACGGCCTTGTCGAGGTTCAACCTCAGCTCGTCGGCCTGATCGATGAGCGCCGCGCCGACCAGCCAGGAAACGCCAACGATCATGAGAACTAGCCCGATGAGCACGGTCATCGCCGCGAGCGACCGTGAGAACCGGTGCCGGGCGAGCCAATCGACGGCCGGCAGGAACACGACAGCCAGGAATGCTACGAGGAACAGCGGCGCGGTGATCTCGCTGGTGGCGGCGATCAGCGCCGAGAGCAATCCGATCGCGGCGACGATCCCGAGGAAGAACCAGCTCACCAATCCGACCCGGCGGTACCAGTTGGGAATGCGCCAGGGGTCTGAGCTCGGTGCATCACGATCAACTTCGCTCATCGCTCGACTCTCGCACAACATCAGCTACTCCGGGAAGCGTTCGATCGGGAATCACCCGGGTGAAGGTGGGGAGACCACTTCACGTCTGGCGCCTGTCGTGTCAACATCGAGTCATGGCTGATCAACCGAACATCGTGTACATGCTCGCCGACAACATCGGGTGGGGAGACCTGAGTTGCTACGGGAACCTCAACCCCACTCCTCGCCTTGACCAGTTGGCGTCGGAAGGAATCCGCTTCACGAACCACAACACCGAAGCGCAGTGCACACCGACCCGCAGCGCCCTCATGACGGGGCGCATGCCGGTCCGCTCCGGCACCTTCACGGTTCCGCTGGGCGGCTCGGCTCCCTACGGGCTCTGCCCCTGGGAATACACCATGGGGGAGCTGTTCTCCGATGCCGGATACGCCACCGGGATGTTTGGCAAGTGGCACCTCGGCAGGACCGCCGACAGGATCCCGACCGCCCAGGGCTTCGACGAGTGGTGGGGCATCAGCGAGTCCTCCGATGAGGCCGGCTGGACCGCGCATCCGATGTATCCCGACGATCTCCCCCGTCCCAAGATCAAGCAAGCCGTGAAGGGCCAGCCCTACGAGGTGGTTGACGACTTCAACTTGGAAACGCGGCCCTTCATGGACGAGAAGATCACCGACAAGACGATCGACTTCATTCGCCGCAAGCACGAGGAAGGAGCGCCGTTCTACGCGTACGTCGGCTTCACCAACACGCACCCGCCGATGATTGCTCACCCGGATTTCGAGGACGCGACGGACAGCCCGCACGCGGGGCCCAAGAACATCGCCGAGCTCGACCATCGAGCCGGTCAGATCCTGGACACCATCGACGAGCTCGGCATCGCCGACGACACGATCGTCGTGTGGGCCAGCGACAGCGGCAGCGGTGCCACCAAGGGTGAGTCGTTCGGATCCGGCGGCTTCTGGAAGGGCTGCTTCGGGGGTGGTTGGGAAGGTTCGTACCGCACGCCCGCCATGATCCGCTGGCCGGGCAAGATCCCTGCGGGTGTGGTCACCGACGAGATCGTCGCCGCCCTCGACTGGTACCCGACCCTGGCGGGACTCACCGGTCTCGCCGACAAGGTGCCGACCGACCGGCCGATCGACGGTATGGACATGTCGGCCTTCATGCAGGGCCAGGCGGACACCTCCGGGCGTGACTTCTACCTCTACATGGGTGTCGACGCCGAGATCATCTCGGCGAAGTGGAAGACATTCAAAGTGCACTTCCGCTACACCGAGGAATACTCGTGGACGGCGCCGTACATCAAGCGGCAGGTCCCGATGGTGATGAACCTGATCAACGACCCCCACGAGGAACTGGACCTGATGGATGCCGAGCTCACCTATGCGTGGGTGATCGGCCTGGCTACGGCCCCATTGATTGCGCTGCAACAAAGCGCGGCGCAGTACCCGCACATCCAGCCCGGCGAGGACTTCGAAGGCTACGGCTGACCTGCACCTCGGTGCGTTGAGCATTCTGAGCAGGCCGTTCCGGGTTTGAAGCCTCTGCGAGCGCGCCCACTCGCCGCCTGGCCCAGTGCCACCGGACCGTTCCTGGGGCTGTCTGGCTCTCGCTCGGCCCGGCCGACGACGACCCGGTCGTCTTCTGGACAGCGCTCCTCACCAGCCTCGACGACGCCGTCGGTCCCACGAGCAGGGCCCACCGGCAGCGGTTGGCAGTGGCGGGACCGGCGGTCATCGACGAGATCGCAACCGACGCCGCCAACCAGCTCCATCCGCTCCGAGCCGCCGCTGCCATTCGCCCGCCTGCGGGCCGGTCGCTTCCCTGGCGGTCAGTGAGAACAAGGGAGGTCTCATCGTGGGCCTTGAGCTGGTTGGTCCTCTGCGTCCTGCTGCTTCTGCGCGAGCTCGGCTATGAGCGTCTGGGGGATGTTCCTCGCGAGGAACATCGAGATCAGGACGAGTGTGGCCGCGGCGAACATGGCATAGCGCAGGGCGTCCAGCTGGGCCTGTCGGTAGCTGGTGAGAACGGGATCCGTGAGTGACGTCTCCAACCCTGCGTCTGTCAGGTACCCGTCTAGATCCTCGTCCGAGACGAAATTCAGGCCGGCCTGTGCCTGAACCTCTATGGCCTCGGCAACCTCCGCAGGTACGCGATCGTCGGCTGCGACCCCACCGATGAAGACCGAGGTCAGCGTCGCCACAACGACCGTACCGATGACCGCCGTACCGAGTGACTGTCCGAGTTGGCCACCGGCGTTGACCAGGCCGCTTGCATCGTTGCGTTCGTTGGAGTTGACGGTGGACATGATCAGGTTTCCGAGCACCGCCGAGAGCATTCCGATGCCGATACCGAAAAGGGCCATCGCGAGCGCGAAGTCGGAACCGTCCACATCCGGCTTGATCGTGCCCAACACCACCACGATGGCCGTAAGGATGACCAGCAGGCCTACCTGGACCACCCGCTTGGGGGAGAACCGGAGAAGGAACTGCGATCCGAAGACCGAGACCACGAACAGCGTCAACGACACCGGTAGTAGTCGAACGCCGGTGTCGAGTGCATTGAGCCCCAGGACAACCTGGAGAAACAGCGGAAGTGCAAAGAAGACGCCGGCGAGAATCACGGATTGCATCACGAGCATGACCAGACCGGACCTGAACGGCACGTTCTCAAACATCGTTAGCCGCACGAGGGTTGCCTCGCCTCGCTGAGAGCGCCACCTCTCCCAGCGAACGAACAGTGAGAAAGTCAACAGGCCGGCCAGGATGAGGAATGGAGTGAGGGAGAGTCCAAGAATCTCGACCGGTGAATTCCGTGGCGTGATGAGGCCCCAGTCGCTCGCTTGCAGCACGCCGAAGACCACCAGGGTCATGCCGACGGCGCTGAGCACGGAACCCGCCCAATCGATCGCCGGTGCCTCGTCGGGTCGGTTCTCCTTCACGTAGACGTACAGGCCGACCACAATCAGCAATGCCAGGATGACCTCCCCGACGAAGACGTACCTCCATGAGAGTTCGGTCGTGAAATAGCCCCCCAGGATCGGTCCGACCGCCACCGCTGCACCGGCGACTCCCCCCAGCAGGCCGAACGCCGTCGCACGGTCCCTGCCCCTGTAGATGGCAGGCACGAGCGCCCACATAGCCGGGAGCACCAGTGCGGCGCCGATGCCCTCAAGCACCGACCAGCCGAACGTGAGCACACCGACCGACCATGACACCGCGGTGAGCGCCGATCCAGCGCCGTAGATCAACATTCCGATCACCATGGCCCGGCGTCGACCCAGGACATCGGCCAACTTGGCGCCCGTGAGCATGAGCGCCGCCATGACCAGCGCATAGAACGTGATCGCGGCCTGGATGCTGGTCACGTCGGTATCGAAGTCCTCGACGAGCTGCGAGATCGCAACGTTCATGACGCTCGTGTCCAGCAGCATCAGGAACTGGGTCACACCGAAGATGGCGAGAGGGCCCCACTTCTTCATTGCGCTCGGCGGTGACATGCCGGCCTGGGATCGCGCATCGGGCTCCGGCTGATCGGTACCTCTCGTACCCGCGTCGTTCTTACTGGCGTCGGAACCGTCGTCGCTCATCGCGCAAGTGTATTTGCTGGCCACTGGGTACGAGTCGCCACAATCGGATGATTGTCCGACATGACAGTCCATGCACCGCGATGAGGGTGTCGAGAATTCGTCGTTGTGTGCGCGCCCTGCCGGCCGGAGACGGCGGTTCTGACCGACAGGTCAGCGACACGACCAATGGCCGGTTCATCTCGGGTTCATCTCGGGCGCCGGCGATCTGTACGCTCACACGCCGCTCATATTGGGAGGACCATTGACCAGCACTGCCGTACCCGCCACTCAACAGTCTGATCCGACCGCGGTGGTCGGGCGCCGAGTCGGCCAGTTCATCATCGATTACCTGATCGTCGTGGTGGTTGCTGGTTTGGGGCTGAGCCTCTTCCTGCCGGCGGACACCAATGCCGAGGGAGCCGTTGAGCCCAATGCGCTGTTCTGGCTGATCGCCTTGGCCAACGTCGCGATCGTGCTTGGTTGGAACCTGTGGGTCTGGGTGTTCCGACCGGTCCGAACCGGCGGACGTATCTACGGAATGCAGTTGCTGGGAATCCACGTCGAACGCATCGACGGCCAGCAACTCACTGCCGGGCCGATGGTCATCCGGTCGCTGCTGTTGGTGGTGGACCTGCTGGTCTCCGGGCTCGTCGGACTGATCACGATGGCTGCCAGCGAACGTCACCAGCGCGTAGGCGACATGGTCGCGGGAACAGTCGTGGTTCGCGACTGACCCTGCCCCAGGCGCCTGAACGAAACAACCAATGGCAAACGATCTCGAATCCCAGTCGGGGCTGCGGGTGCAACCGACGATCGCGATCGGATTGCTCCTCTACGCCGGCTACCTGGCGATCTTCTGTGCGACCTGGGCGATCAACGACGTTGACTACGACAACACCGGCAACACCGTTGAGAGCACAAAGCTCCACTACGCATACCCAACACTGTTCGGCTCGGCGTTCCTCGTTGTCGCCCTCACGGGCCTCGGCTGGCGGCGAATAGCGCTGTTCGACAAGCAGCGAAGCGGACCCGTCTGGGCGTGGATCGGCCCCATCGCCATGGTTCTCGTCGCGGCTGGATCGTTCGCCACCACCAACGGTGATCAGGTCACCGGGCAGCTCGCGGTCTGGAGTGTTCTCGGTGCGACCGACGCTGACTCCTTCGCTGGAGCGATCCTGTTCTACCCAGTGGCGATCGTGGTAACCGTCGCGGTCATACGCCGGAATCGAGGCCTTCGATTGGGTTGAGCGTCCAGCAATGCTGGCTCTGCCTTCTGCCCGAGTGGACCGCGGTCTGCAAGATCAGGCGAGAACCGACTCGTTGATTGACGGCTTGAAGTGGTGGGTGACGGTGCCGAGGGCGACGATCGCGCGGCGTGCGATGCCTTCAGCGGGGGAAGGCCCGAGGCGACAGCCGTGCACGGGCAGGTAACTCAGGTGTCAGCGTCCGAATCGGACGGGTCGCCCGGCCGCAGTCAGGTGATGCGCGACACCGACCAGCCGAGGCGTGGTCGGACCTGCAGACCCGCGCGGCGGAAACGACCGACAGCCGTCTGTGCGTCGATTCCGAAGATCGCCCCGACCTGGGCCAGCGACAGTCCGGTCGCGTACAGCTCGGCTGCCTCCCGGAGAGTGGTGTCGTCCCATGCAGTTCGCTGATGGTGACGCATGACCTCGCGTCGGCTGAGATGGTTGGCGACGGTGGTGCGGTGGATGCCGTAGTAGGCAGCGAGATCGTTGATCGTCGCACCCTTTCGGTAGGCAGCAACCAGGTCATCGATGTCGGTGGGAGAGAGCCGTCGCTGGACCGGGTTTGAAAGCTGTCCTATAAGGCCCACTCGTGTTGTGGATTCGACAACGATGTTGCGTGCCCTTGAGTGGAGTATCGCGCTGGTACGGTTCCCGGCGGGCACGCACTCGCAGCGAGGATGGGCAATGACGGCGAATCGGCAGCAATCTGAGGCCTGGAACGGCTCCGAGTCTGTCCACTACGTCGATCATGCCGACCGGTACGATCGCCAGCTAGCGCCTTTCAGCGACGCCTTGCTCGGACACGTCCAACTCGAACGGCAACACTCGGTGCTCGATGTCGGGTGCGGTTGCGGTGCCACGACGATCGCTGCGGCTCGCGGTGCCCGCACTGCGCTCGGTGCGGATATCTCCGAGCCGCTGCTGGAGGTCGCTGCCGGCCGGGCTCGCTCAGCGTCGATCCACAATGCCGAGTTCGTGGTCGCCGACGCGCAGACCCACGACTTCGCCGATGGGGCCTTCGACTTCGTCATCAGCCAATTTGGCCTGATGTTCTTCGACAATCCAGGTACTGCGTTCGCGAACCTTCGGCGTGTGCTCACACCCGGCGGTCGGATCGCTTTTGTCACGTGGGGAGGGCTCGAGACCAACGAATGGGTTTGGGTTGTCGGCCGGGCGGTAGCGCAACACATGGCGCTTCCCGATCTCGGAGGCCAAGCCGGTGGGCCGGGCATGTTCGCTCTCCAGGATCCGGACGAGACGACAGCACTGCTCGATGGTGCGGGGTTCACGCAGACCGAGATCGAGCCGATCTCGCCCACGATTCTCCTCGGCGGGGGAGGGACCCTGGATGAATCTGTCGAGTTCCTGCTGGAGATGGGCATCGTTCGCGGTCTGCTCGGCCGACTCGAACCGGAGGCGCGCGCCGCGGCGATCGAATCCGTTCGGGCCGCACTCGCTGAACGGTACGAGTCAGGTGTCGGCATCCGACTCGGGACCGGCGCATGGCTGGTCTCCGCGGCCAGGTAGTGGATCCCGGTGTGAGTGGCCAAACATTCGAATTGACTCTGGCAAGAAGTAGACAGAGAGACCGGACCGCCATCAAACTCAGGCCCGCCAGAGGGTAGATGAAGGCCGATACGAACGCGACGAGATAACTCGGAGGGCCAAGGTGAAACCGCTGCCTGATGGGCTCGACACCTGCAAGATCCGTGTCAGGGTCGGTCAGATGTTTGAGTCGCTGTCCTTACATCTTCGCCCTGCCACCGCTGCTGGCTCCGAGGCGCTTCGCCGTCGGGAAATTCGGGACGCCGCTCCCACAACTGTGGCTACAATAAGGGAATGGATGTAGCTACATCACGTATTGAAGTCGGTATTCGGGATCTGAAGAACCATCTCAGCCAGTACCTGGATCGGGTCCAAGACGGTGAGGTCGTGATCGTGACCGACCGCGGCCGTCCGGTCGCTCGACTGTCGGCGCTCGACCAATCAGCAGATCGCCTCGCCGAGTTGATCGCGTCAGGAGCGGTCCGCCCGCCGAGGCGTTCGACTCGCAGCCGTCCGAGGCGACGGCTCAAGCCCGCTGACTCCGTGAGCGATCTGGTCGCTGAACAAAGGCGGTGATCACCTACGTCGACACCTCGTCGCTGCTCAAGTTGCTGTTCGAGGAGGATGGCTCTGAACGCGTCGAGCTGATCTGGGATGCAGCCGACGTACTCGCCGCGGCCCAGCTGATCGTCGTCGAGGCTCGTGCCGCGCTCGCCGCCGCCGAACGACTGGCGCGACTCACCACGAAGCAGCACCGCGAAGCCAAGCGCGAACTCGTGGTGCTCGTCGAGGTGTTGGCCGTGATCGAGATCACCGAGGAGCTCATTGAAGCTGCTGCTGATCTCGCGGAGAAAGAAGCACTCCGCGGCTATGACGCGGTCCACCTGGCGGCCGCAGTCACGATCGAGGCTGATGTGTTCACGAGCGCCGACTGGCGTCTCTGCGATGCGGCGGAGCGCCGCGGGTTCCATGTAGCCAACCCGCTCAGCGCCTGATCGTGTACCGCTGAACCACCCTGGTCTTCTCCACCGGTCCCCCGGATCCTGACCCGGGTCCTTGACCCGGATTCCTGACACTGCCCAGGTGCCAGCACCCGAGGGGTGACCTCGGTACCGGCGACAGCGGGTCAGATCGTTCGACATGAGGCACAGGTGCGTCGCGATTTCCTGGTCTCTGCTCGGGCGGCTTACTGTGCGCGCAACAGTGAGGCCATCAGAAGGGCGAACACGTGAAACACAGGCCGACGACCCTGCTCGACCGACTGGGTGCTCTTCGTGGTCTGCTCACCATCAGTGACGAGGACTTCAACGCGTACATGCGTTCCTATGACGAGCTGTTCGACGACTCACCTGAGAACACGAAGGCCGACCACGACAACGGTGTCCCGCTGAAGGGATACCCACAGGGCAGCAGCGATGAGCTGCAGGAGCTGTACAAGGTCATCCACCTTCTCTGCACCCTCGGCTCGGTGGAGAAGATGTACATGCCTCCTGAGATCGACTCGGATCAGTCGGTGCTGCAGAACCAGATCCTCTTCGAGCGGATCGTCGCCAACGATTTGGAGCTCAATCCGGGTGACAAGGTGCTCGACCTCGGTTGTGGGTGTGGGGCCATCGCAGAACACATCGCTGAGCTGACCGGCGCAACGCCCTACGGCATCAACCTCGACCGATCCCAGATCGAGAAAGCCTGGAAGAACCCGAACCTGCCGAGCAACAACTTCGCGGTCGGCGACTTCAACAAGGCACTCGAGTTCGACGACCAGTCGTTCGACGCTGTCTATGCGATCCAGCCGATGACCTATGTGAGCGACCACGAGTTCACGTTCGCCGAGGTGTTCCGCGTGCTGAAGCCCGGCGGCCGTTTCGTCATCAACGACGTTGCAGCACTGGATGCCTACGACCGTGACAACCCGCACCAGAAGGAGCTGATCCAGCACACTCGTGAGCTGACCGTGTTCGGAGGGTTCTGGTACTACCGGTACTGGGAGGACGCCTACCGTGACGCCGGTTTCGACCTGATTTCCTCGGTGGGGCGGCCTGCAGTGGAGATGATCAAGAAAGAGGTCGCCCTGTTCGACAGGTACGAGGCCGCGTTCAAGGCCCTCGCGAAGATCCGCGTGATCCCAAGGAAGACCGACGCCCTGATGCTGCGTCTGAACGAGAACAGCCAGTCCTACATCCAGGCCGAGGAAGAGGAGCTGTTGACCCTCAACTGGCACTGCGTGGGGCAGAAACCGGATTAGCTGGGCGCGGTGCGGCACAGCCTGGCTCGGATGGTCGACTGCGGCATCAAAGTGTTGGATCCGAGCGCACATGTAGCGACAGCTGGGTTCCGTGGGGAGTGGGCTTCGGCGCAAGGCCGGTTCTTCGACTGGCCGAAGTCGGGCGCAGGCATCGTGCCGACAAAAAGGGAAAAACTGGTTGTGAGGTCCGAACCGCGTCGATAGGGTCCACCCCCAGACGGTACGTACCGTCGTGTCAATGGGGGCACATGTCACATCAGCAGGCGGCCGGGATTACCCGAGCCGCCGTTGCGCCCGGATACGAGGGTGTGTCACGCCTGCTGCCATGGGCTGTCTCCGACCATGGACCCGAAGCACCTGGGCGCTGGCCGCTGAGTCTGTGGCTGGGCGCCGTGACCATGATGCTGGCTATCCCTCGTAGCAGATACCCGCTACGCGCTGGATGCCGTGCGGGTGAAATGGCACAGCATTGTTGACCGTTCGGCAAGTCGCCAGGGGCTGTCTGCGTCATTGATGTTCCGAGACCTCCAAACTGGAACGGTCCTCGCTGGAGGCGACCTACGCTGTCCTGTATGGGCAGATGTTCCCGAGGCGACTGTGGAGTTGCCGATGCCCGCGTATTCCGGTGAGGGTTGCTGCTCCCGCTGAGGCGCATCGGACTAGAGGAGAGCGGAATCGCGGGTGACTGACATCCAGATCGAGTCGGAGGAGGATCAGTCGGCCGGACCGCGCTCGTGGCTGCCGTTGGTCGCCATCAGCCTTGCCATGTTCAGCGTGGTGCTGGACAGCACCATGATGAACGTGGCGGTCGGCGCCATCGCTCGGGACCTGGACACCTCCGTCGTGGGCGTGCAATCAGCTATCTCGCTCTACTCGCTGGTCATGGCGTCGCTCATGCTGACGGGCGGCAAGCTCGGCGACATCAGGGGCGCCGCCCGGATCTTCCAGGTCGGTTGTGCGGTGTTCGCGATCGGATCGTTGCTGTCTGCCTTCTCCTGGAACCTCGGTGTCCTCATTCTCGGCTGGTCGGTGATCGAGGGCATCGGCGCCGCCATGATCCTGCCGATGGCGATGGTGCTCATCTTTGCCAACTACGAAGGACCCCAGCGGGCGGCCGCTTTCGGGATCTGGGGCGGAGTGCAGGCCTCCGGCGCTGCGGTCGGCCCCATACTCGGCGGGTTTCTCACGAGCTACCTCACGTGGCGCCTCGGATTCGGCATGCACGTGGTGATCATGTCCGCCGCCCTGTTGAGCGCCCGGTCGCTGCGCGAGCCCGAGCGCAACCCGGACGCTCGACTGGATATCGTCGGCACCGTCATCTCGGCGACCGGCCTCGCGCTGATCGTGCTCGGGTTCCTCCTCGCGGGGAAATACGGGCTGATCGAGGCCCGCCGCCAACTCGTGGTGGGCAGCACGAACGTCGACCTGTGGGGGCTCTCGCCCACCCCGTTCCTGATAGCGACGGGTTTGATCGTGCTGGTCGGCTTCGCCCATTGGCAGCAACGGCTGAGTCAGCACGGTGGTACACCGCTGCTCAGGCTGCACATCCTCGCCAACTTCGGATTCATGAGTTCGGTGACCACTGACTCGTTGCGGCAACTGGCGCTGGCCGGTGTCCTGTTCATCGTCCCGGTATTCAGCCAGTCGGCGCTCGGGTTCACTGCCATCCAGAGCGGTCTCGCCGTGCTGCCGTTCTCGGTCATGGTCTTCATGCTCTCGATGACGACGGCGGGCCTCGGGGAGCGGATCGCCCCCAAGTGGCTGATCCTCGGTGGGCTCGGAGGGTTCGGGCTCGGTCTCGTCCTGCTTCGGGCCGCCACCAGCGAGACCATGGGACTCGGCGACTTCGTCCTGCCGATGGGCGTCATGGGGCTCGGACTCGGGCTCTTCGTCGCCCAGATCGTGAACCTCACCATCTCCCAGGTTGGCGGTGATGAGCGCAACGAAGGGGCCGGCACGCACAACACGTTCCGCGAGCTGGGAGGCGCCCTGGGGACGGCGGTCATCGGCGCCATCCTCCTCACCGGGGTGTTCTCGGGCGTGTCCGACGGGCTGCTGCGGGCGGAGGGTGTGTCCGCCCCCCAGGAGGATCGGAGGCAGTTGGCGGTGGCGCTCGAAGATGCCAACGAGCAGGTCGCCCCCGAGGATGGCGACAAGGCGGTCGAGGGTCTTCCCGCGGGGGAGCAGGCGGAGTTCGTCTCGATCGTCGAACGGGCTCAGGTCGACGCCATGAAGAACGCGTTGACCTGGACGGCCGGGTTCGTCCTGCTCGCCATGCTGTTGGCCACGTTCCTGCCCGGCAGCCGCAAGCAGGACAAGAAGCCTGAGCCCGAACCGAGGGCCTTGCTCAAGTAGTGCGGGTCGGCTCAAGTAATGCTGGTTGAATCCCCGGTGGCTCCGGAGCCGAGTCCTTCAGCACGGAGTAGGGGGCACGGAGTGGTCTTCGAGGCCGAGGAGCACACCAGCTTGGGTGATCCAGCGGTATCATCTGGTCGCTTGGCCTGGCCCTCTTCGCCCATCGGGAGCATCGGATTCCCACAATGAACACCGTCGTGATCGTCGTAGCGTTGGTGCTGATCGCCTTGGCGTTGAACAACCGGCGGCTCCAGCAGTCCGAGTCGTACAAGGCGTTCAGCGTGCCGTTCGCCTCGATCATGGACATCGGTTTTCTCGCCGTGATCCCACTCATCGTGCAGGTGATGGGATTCGATGCGGCCTGGTTCATCGGCGGTGTCGTGGTGGTCGCCTATCTGATGGGGTCGGTCATCCGGTTCAACATCGGCCACCTCGGCTCGGCCACGGGCGAGGGTGACACGGCTCTACGTCGCCTGGTGCCGACGTCGTCGTGGGTGCTGGCCGGCGCGTACGCGATCAATATCGCCTACTACCTGCAGCTCATGGGTGTCCTCGCCGTCGCGTTGTTCGACTCGTCGAACAAGAACGCCACGAACTGGGTGGCCACCGCGGTGTTGATCGTGATCGGAGTCGTCGGCTTCACCGCCGGGCTGACCAAGCTCAACGCCCTGGGCGAGCGGACCCTCCCGATCAATCTCGCTGTCATCGGCGCGTTTCTCGTCGGTCTGCTCTACTTCAACCTCGCCGAGGTGCTTTCGGGAGATTGGCAGGCCGCCGACCTCTCCGGCAAGACCGACTTCACGAGCATCCGCAAGGTGCTCGGCACACTGGTCATCGTGCAGGGTTTCGAGGTTTCGCTCTATCTGGGAAACCAGTTCCCCAAGGAGCTCCGGACCCGCACCACCCGATACGCCCAGATCATCTCCGGGGCGATCTTCGTGGCCACGTTCGCGCTGCTCACCACGTTGTTCGACACGCCGACCGATCAGGTAGGAGTCGGCGCCGTCATCGACATCAGCGGGGCGGTGAGTGATTTGCTGCCCTACCTGTTGGTGTTCGGTGCCATAGGCAGCCAGCTCGCCGCGTCGATCAGCAACGTCGCGGGTGGGGGCAGCCTGCTGGTCGAGACCGTGGGGACGCGTCTCTCGAGCCGGTACAGCTACCTCATGATCGTCATCCCTGCCATCGCGATGACCTGGTTGACCGACATAAACCAAGTCATAGCGTTGGCTTCTCGGGCATTCGCGGCCTATTACGCGTTGGAGTGCGTCATAGCCATCCGCGTGTCGTCGCGTCTGCCGGCGAGCAGAGAACGCAGTCTGCAGATCGTCGGCATGGGCGCCATGGGGCTGTTCATGCTGTTCATCGCCATCTTCTCCATTCCCACCTGAGACCGGTCCGCACCGGCGCCTGTGTTCGCGCCGATATCGGCCCGTTGGAGACCCGCCGGCTCGGCCATCTCCCGCCGGGTCCGTGCCTACACTGTTGGCCCGACAGCAGATGTCCGCCGGACCCGCGCGACAGTCTGACCCGACGACAGAAGGAACAGATGAACGCACCGACCAAGATTGCCGATGGGTCGTGGTACAGCGTGACGGCGGCAGCGGTTGCCGACGAGTTCGACGTCGATGCCGACCTCGGATTGTCGTCGGCGGAGGCCGTTGAACGCCTCGCCCGGTATGGGCCGAACTCGATTCCCAAGGAGCCGCCGCCCAGCTACTGGCGGGTTCTGCTGCAAGCGCTCAAGGACCCGATGAACCTCATGTTGCTGGCCGTGACGGCGGCCAGCCTCTTGATCGGGCAGGTTTCCACCGCCATCCTCGTCGGAGCGCTGGTGTTGTTGAACGTGGTCATGGCCGCGAACCAGGAATTGAAGGCCAGGGCGACCGTGGAGGGGCTCCAGGACCTGCAGGTGCCGAATGCACGGGTCGTGCGCGACGGCAGGGTCGCCGAGATTCCGGCAGTCGATCTGGTCCCCGGTGATGTCGCCACGGTGGAAGCCGGCGACCTCGTGCCGGCCGACGGCCGGATCGTTGCCTCGGCCAGCCTGGAGGTTCAGGAGGCGGCCCTCACAGGTGAGAGCGCGCCCGTCCCCAAGGATCCCGAGGTCGTCGGCGACGATGCCGGACTCGGTGATCGCGTCAACATGTTGTTTCAGAACACCGCTGTCTCGCGTGGTACCGCGACCATGGTGGTCACCGCCACGGGCGCGGACACCGAGATGGGCAAGATCGCGGGGATGCTCCAGGGGATCGACCGGACCCGGTCGCCGCTCCAGCAGGAGCTGGCCCAGCTCACCAAGTGGATCGGCATCGTGGCCTGGAGCGCGGTCGCCATGATCGTCGTGATCGGGCTGGCACGCGGCCTCGACTTCGACAGTCTCATCCTGTTGGCCATCGTTGTGGCCATCTCGGCCATTCCCAGCGGCCTGCCCACCTTCGTGCAGCTCATGTTGTCATCGGGGGCACAACGACTGGCCGAGTCAAAGGCGGTGGTGAAAAACCTCAACGACGTGGAGACCCTGGGCTCGACGAGTGCCATCAACAGCGACAAGACCGGAACACTGACGCTCAACGCGATGACGGCCACCCGCATGTTCACCGACGGGCGGTGGTATCGGATCGAGGGTGGTGGCTATGACAAGAGGGGTGCGATCCTGCACGCCGCCGGCGGCGAACAGGCTGATTTCGCCGACCTGGGACTGGGCTTGTGCCTGTGCAGCGACGCCACCGTTGCCGATGACGGCGACGTTGTCGGTGATCCGACCGAGGCGGCTCTGGTGGTGCTGGCGGCCAAGGCCGGGGTCGATGCCGAGATCACCCGGCGTGGGCATCCCCGCATCGGCGAGGTGCCGTTCGACTCGGCCTACAAGTTCATGGCTACCTTCCACCGCAATCCACTTGATGACGGCGCCACGGTGCTGGAGCTGGTGAAAGGGGCGCCAGACGTGCTGCTCGGCCGCTGTTCGAGCGCCTACTGGGGCGACGGGGTGGTCCCCATCGAGCAGGTCCGTTCGGAGATCGTGGCAGCCAACCGTGAACTGTCCGAGCAAGGGCTGCGGGTGCTGTCGTTCGCCATCCGCCGCTTCGAGGACGACCCGCTCGACGGTGCCGATGCGATGGACTTGGTGGACGAGCTCGTGTTCGTCTCGATCGTCGGCATCATCGACCCATTGCGACCGTCGGCCAAAGAGGCCGTGGCTGTGGCCCACGATGCCGGGATCGACGTGCGCATGATCACCGGTGACCACGCCATCACGGCCAAGGCGATCGCCGACGATCTCGAGCTCGGCCCGGGCGTGATCACCGGTCCTGAGATGGACCGGCTGTCCGATGACGAGTTGGCCGAAGCGGTGCCCGATCTGCACGTATTCGGTCGCGTCACGCCCCAGGACAAGCTGCGGCTGGTCAAAGAGATGCAGGAGGGCGGCCAGGTGGTCGCCATGACCGGCGACGCGGTGAACGACGCCGCTGCATTGAAGCAGGCCGACATCGGCGTTGCCATGGGTAGCGGGAGCGAGGTGACCAAACAGGCGGCGCGGATGATCCTGACCGACGACAACTTCGCCACGCTGGTTCATGCCGTGCAGTTGGGCCGCGACATCTACACCAAGATCACGGCCTACCTGCGATACCAGCTCGTCGGCTTGTTCGGCGTGTTGCTGTTGATGCTGATCGCCACCGCGTTCAACATCAACAGTGGAGTGGCGCTCACTCCCGGGATGCTGCTCTACCTGGCGCTCATCGTCGCGGTCTGGGCCGTGCTGGCGATCATGACCGATGTCGAGGATCCCGATCTCATGCGGCGCCAACCGCGCGACCCGGAGAAAAGGATCTTCAACCGGACCACCGGCATCCGTTGGTTCTTCATCGGCTTGGTCACCACCTTCGCCTGCCTGATCCCGCTGGTGTGGGGCCCGGACGAGCCGCGCACTGACGGGCCGTCGATCTCGATGACGATGACGTTCGGCGTCGCCGCCTTCTCCGGGGTGTTTCTGGCCTTCGCTCTGCGCCGGGATCCCACTCCCGGGTGGAAGGGTCCCTTCTGGCCTTATTCCGGCTGGCTCGCCATCTCGGCCGTACTCACCTGGTTCGCCATCGAACTGCCGCTACTGCAGCGGTGGCTCCTGACCACCAGATTGACTGGCTCACAGTGGATGGCAGTGGTGGGCCTGGCGCTGCTGTCGTCAATCGCGGCTGAACTCGACAAGGCGTGGCGTCGCCGCCGGACAGCTGCCGGCGACGCTCAGGGGTAGACGCGGGGCACGACGTTGAACTCGTCGATCGAGGGCGGTACGTATCCCTCGGCCGGCTGGCGGGGCGGGAGTTCGAGGGGCGGCCGGGTGAGGTCCTCGTAGGGGATCTGATCGAGCAGGTGGGTAATCACGTTGAGGCGTGCCGAACGCTTGTCGGTGGCGTCGACCAGGTACCACGGAGCCCACGGCGTGTCGGTATAGGTGAGCATCTGGTCGCGGGCCCTGGAGTAGTCGACCCAGCGGGCTCGAGCCTCGAGATCCATCGGGCTCAGCTTCCACCGGCGGCGGTCATCGGTGTTGCGGCGCTGGAACCGCTCCTCCTGGACTTCGTCGTCGATGTGCAGCCAGTACTTGATCAAGATGATCCCGTCGTCGACGAGGAACTGCTCGAATCGGGGGGCCAAGGCCAGGAACGAGTGGTACTGCGCATCGGTGCAGAACCCCATGACCTTCTCGACACCGAGGCGGTTGTACCAACTGCGGTCGAACAGCACCATTTCACCGGCGGCGGGCATTTGATCGACGTAGCGCTGTATGTAGAGCTGGGTCTTCTCTCGCTCGGTCGGCGTGCCGAGCGCAACGACCCGCACGATGCGAGGGTTCAGCCGGCGGGTGATGACCTTGATCGTGCCGCCCTTGCCTGCGGAATCCCGGCCCTCGAAGACCACGACCACCCGCAAGCCCTTCTCCTTTATCCAACCCTGGAGATGGGCCAGTTCGACCTCGAGTCGCTTCAATTCCTTCTCGTACGCCTTGCGCTTCATTGCTTCTCCGCGGTTGCTGGGTCGGCCCGAATCCTAGTTAGTGCGTCGGTGTGGATGTCATCGATCCGCTGCTCGTCGGAACGGCTCACAGCGGAAGGGCATCTCGGCGGATGTGGTCGTCGCGTGGCTTGAGTCCTCCGACCGACACCACGTCGACCGGGACTCCGAGCAGTGCAGAGAGTTCCTCTTCGAGGTGCATCAGGTCGAACAGCGAGCTGCCGTGTTCGAACTCGACGAGGAAGTCGATGTCGCTGGCGGGTGTGTCGTCACCCCGGGCGACCGAACCGAACAGTGCGACGGCGCGGCCCTGATGGCGATGCACGACGTTGGTGATCTCGTCCCTCTTCGCCTCGACGAGCGCGCGCCGCTTACTCATGCAGTCAAGGCTACCGTTCCAGTGGTCGGCGGCCTAGATGTATCTCGTTCGGACAGGTCCAGGTCGCGTTCAGTCGTGGTTCTGACTGACTGCATCGTCAACTTCAACAATATCCACACCATCCCGAAGGAAGCCTGTCGGCACTTCGTCATGCGGCTGGACCCTGAGCGGATGGCAAAACCTGTCGTCGGTTATGGGACGCGACTGCCTGCTGACGGTCGACGTAGCGGCCCCGGCGGCAGGCGCAGGCACCTGCAACACTGGGCCGATGGCTGCCGGTACGGACTGGTTCGAGATCGCGCAACGGAACGCCCGGTCGGTGCAGACGACGATCGGGTGGATCTTCTGGGACCCGGGAGCGACGGCACGCTACGTGGACATCGGCCTTCCCGAGGACTTCGCCGAGCCGCTCGGGTACATCGCAGCGCGGTGTGCGCCGCTGGCTGCTGCCGGTCCCGATGCCGTGATCGCCGCGTTCGGGTCGATCAGCGCCTTCGGGATCCGGGCTGCTTTCGATCTCCTGGACCAGGACCCCGACCGGTTCGAGGAGTGCCGCCGGGCACGCGACGAGGCGGTGGTCGAGGCCTGCAGATGTATGCACCGGACATCGTCGACCCTCTGGTGGAGCTCGGACCCGAGCTGTGGCCAGTCGTCGAACAGCTACCCGTGGTTGGGCGAGTCTTCATGGCGGCCCACCTCGCGCTGCCCCGCCCCGACGATCCGCTCCTGTTGGGATGGCACGCCGTCAACTGCATCCGTGAATGGCGCGGTGACACCCACTGGGCGGTTGTGGTTGCGGCCGGGCTGACCCATCCGGAGGCGTCCATCCTGCACAACGCCCTCATGGACTACGAGACCGATTGGATGCCTACGTCCCGCGGTGCCACGCCGGAAGAGACTGAGGTCGGGTGGGCGGCACTCGCGCGCAAGGGCCTCGCTGAGGTCGACGCCGACCGGCGCCGCGTATTACCCGGCGGCCGTGCGTTGCGCGAGCGCATCGAGGACGACACCGACCGCCTCACCACCCTGCCGTGGGAGTTGCTGGGGGAGGCACGGTCCCGCTGGTTCGCCGAAGCTTTCGAACCGCCGTGTGAGGCGCTCCTCGCGCGGGTCGATGAGACGGCCGGCCCGAACTACCAGCCGGCATCGCGTATCCGGACCTGACGCTCCCTGCTGATCGGCCCGGAACGGGACTCATTCGTTCGGGGATGCCCACATCGGGACACCGCCCCATGGGGCGGAGACCCACTCAGCCACGTGGACGCTCGAATGGGGCGTTCAGCCTTCTTGCCCGCAGCGCTCGTACCAGTCGCCCATGTAGTCGTCGAGGATCCGCTCGACTGACTTGTGGGGGCCCTTGACGATGGCGTGGCCCCTCGCGTTCTCCTGGTTGCCGTGTTCGTCGGCGGTGAAACGCACCCAGGGGTCTGCGCACGTGGTGTCGGTGATGCGGGTGACCTCTGTGAGCTCTCCGGCT
>JAUXGW010000067.1 GCA_030621865.1 Actinomycetes bacterium | reverse complement strand
CTCGCAAATCTGAACTTCGGCGCCCGGGGTCCGGTGGGTTACGAGGTTCCCTACGGCCACACGATCATCGGCAAGTACGCCATGGCTGCGCGACGCCACATGCACACCTACGGAACCACGATCGAGCAGCTGGCCGAGGTGTCGGTGTCCACCAGGTACAACGCTTCGTTCAATCCTGACGCCTACTACCGCGAGCCGCTGACCGTCGACGAGGTACTCGATTCGCGAATGATCGCCGACCCGTTCACCAAGTTGAACTGTTGCATCCGCTCTGACGGCGGATGCGCGATCGTCATCGCGGCCGAGGACAAGATCCCCGACGGCGTCCAACCCGTCTGGATCGAGGGTCATGGCCAGCACGTTTCACACACCTCGATGTCCGAGTGGACCGATTTCACCGCCGGTCCGGCCGCCGTCGCCGGACCGATCGCGTTCGAGCGGGCGGGTGTGTCTCCGGACGAAATCGATCTGGCATGTGTGTACGACGCATTCACCTACATGGCCATGGTCACCATCGAGGATCTCGGCTTCTGCGAGAAGGGCGAGGGCGGACCCTTCTTCGCATCGGGAGCCAGCCGACTCGGCGGTGAGCTCCCCGTGAACCCGGACGGTGGTGGACTGTCCGCGTGTCACCCGGGAATGCGGGGACTGTTCTTGCTGGTGGAGGCCGCCAAGCAGCTTCGGGGCGACTATGCCGCCGCGGGTGCCCCGGAGCGCCAGGTGCAAGGCGCGCGGCTGGCTGCGGTATCCGGCACGGGCGGATGGTTCTGTTCCAACGGGACCCTCATCCTCCAGTCCGATTGACTTGAGAGCACCCGACCTGGTGCCTCTGGAATGACTCCGAAGTGATTGGGCTCAGGCCGGTTTGAAGACCGCGATGGTCAATTCGTCGTCAAGGTCCTCGAAGTCCAGGGTCAAGGCCATTCCGACCGACAGTTCCGACTCATCACACTCGACCAGGTGGGTCATCATCTTGGGGCCTTCCTCCAGCTCCACAACAGCAGCCACGTAAGGCACCCGCTGCGGCCATGGCGGCAGGTCATTCTGGTAGATCACGGTCCAGGTGTAGAGCGTCGCACCTCCGGCAGCCTCCACCCACTCCACGTCGTCGGACCAGCAATGTGGGCAATGGGGCCGGGGATAGTAGTGATACAGCCCGCAGGCGGAACACGATCCAATGAGCAGCTTCCGCTCATCAACGGCAGTCCAGAACGGTTCGTTCTCATCCTCGATCAGAGGCAAGTCATATCTCGGGCTCACAGGTGCTCTCCGCATCCAGAGGGTTTCCACGATTTCGGAACCGGCGGGACATCCCCTGCCCGGAACGACAACGACAGCGTCGAAACAACCGAGGTCAACACGACTTTGTCCGCGGTATTATCCCTGATCTGCATCATTGCGCCTGCCAGCGGGGAACTCGTTTCTCGGCGAAGGCCGCCGGACCTTCCTTGGCGTCTTCGGTCGAGAAGATGGTTTTCGACAGTTCGGCTTCGATCTCGTAGGCATCGGCGAGCGTGCCGGACATTCCGCGCACAACACTCTCCTTGGTTGCCTGCACGGCCAACGGTGCGTTTTCAAGGATCCTGTTGGCCCACGAAGCCGCTGTGGCCATCAGATCTTCAGAAGGAACGATCTCGTTTATCAAGCCCAACTCGAGTGCCCGCTCCGCCCCGAAGCGTTCAGCCGTGAGGAGAAACTCCATCGCTGCCGGAAACGGAATCTGCCTCGGCAAACGAGCCGTGGTGCCACCCCCGGCAAACAGACCCCGTTTGGGTTCCATCACGCCGAAGCTGGCCTCTGGTGTGGCGACCCGAATGTCCACTCCACCGAGCATCTCCATGCCACCCGCCACACACGGACCGTCAACGGCCGCAATGATCGGCTTGTAGATCTTCGCGTCGCGCAACACGGCGCGGGTGCCGTCGCTCAATCGGCAACCGTCGATCTCGGTGACCTCTCCCTTGCCGATCTCCGTGGCAAGTTCGGTCACCTGCGGGATGTAGGTCTTCAGGTCGGCTCCGGACATGAAGTTGCCCGGCACTCCCGTGACGATCCCCAGCCACACCTCATCGTTGTACCGCAGTTCCCGCCAGGCTGCGGACAGGTCGCGGAAGTGATATATGTCCAGGGAATTGCGCGATTCGGGTCGATCGATCGTGATCAGGAGCGCGTGTTCGATCCGCTCGCCGGCAATCACCGGATCCTGTTCCACATGAATGGTCACGCCGCTGGGTACTCCCGCTCAGGCCGCCACAGCAGTGGCGTTGCCGGAAACCTTCTCCTGGCCGTCATCGTTGGTCACCGAGCACTCGAAGTCGATCAGCTTCTCGTCTCCATCAGTGCGTTTGCCCGTGACCACGATTCGTGTCGTGAGGTTCTCATCCGGCCATGTCTGCTTCGTGAAACGCACCGAATAGCTGCGGAGGTTTCCGACTCCCACATGGTCGGTCAGCGCCTTGCCGAGTATCCCCATGGTGAACATTCCATGGCCGAACACACTGGGCAGGCCGGCCTGCT
Source organism: Actinomycetes bacterium (assembly GCA_030621865.1). GTDB lineage: Bacteria > Actinomycetota > Acidimicrobiia > Acidimicrobiales > Microtrichaceae > JAHRAZ01. Next base: position 8,726 of record JAUXGW010000067.1, on the reverse strand, counting down.
GAGCGAGTGTGTCGTCGTGATGCATGGGATTGAAGTCTCCGGACGCGCCCGCGTAGCGAACCAGGTCGGTCCGGGTCAGCTTGTGGGAGAAACCCGGGGCTTCGTCACCCTCGTTGACCTCGTCGAATGTCAGCGTCTCTTCTGCCATGGAAACCTCTTCCGAAATCCTCGCGATTGAACCTCCGGCACCATAGCTGACACGCGTGTCACCTTGCTCTGACATCTCATGAGAAGACCTCGGTTGCGGCCATCATCTCGTCGGACGCCGAACCCGGGATGATGTATTCATCGGTGGACCGGATCGCTTCGATGTTGTTCTGGACATCCTCGGGGCTGGGCACGAATCCCCTGCCACCCATCCAGCCGGAACCCAGACCCACGAACACCCGAGCGATGCGCCCACCACCGACGCTGAACACCTCGTGTGTGATGTCACAGTCCGGAGAGCACAGGTAGGCAACGAGGCCGGAGACCTGCTCCGGTGCCACAGCGTCGGCCAGCGCCCCCATGACCTCTTCGGTCAAACGGGTCTTCGCGAGGGGAGCGATCACATTGGAGTTGATGTTGTGTTTTGCACCTTCCACGGCAATCACATTGCTCAGTCCGAGCAAACCCATCTTTGCCCCCGCGTAGTTGGCCTGACCGAAGTTGCCGAACAGTCCGGCCGCCGAAGTGGTGTGGACGAACCGTCCGAATCCCTGCTGCTTCATCTGTGTGAACGCCGGACGGCTCACATGGAACGCTCCCTTGAGGTGAACGTCAATCACACCGTCGATCGCTTCGGGAGTCATCTTTGCAAAGGACTGGTCACGCAGGAAGCCCGCGTTGTTCACAACGATGTCGATCTGTCCGAAGGCATCGAGCGCAGTCTCCACGATTGCCTCGCCGCCTGCTGCGGTGGCAACCGAATCGTGGTTGGCAACGGCGACTCCGCCCGCTTCTTCGATCTCGGCGACGACACGATCGGCGGAGGTGACATCGGATCCCTCCCCGGCAGCAGTACCGCCGAGATCGTTCACCACCACCCGCGCTCCCCGTTCGGCCAGCAGCAGGGCATGGCACCGGCCGAGTCCACCACCCGCGCCTGTGATTACCGCAACCTGGTTGTCGAAGCTGATCTCACTCATCGTTTGTCTCCCTGTTCGTGTTGTTGGGTTCCGGGTTCGGATTGTTGGGTTCCGGGTTCGTGTAGTTCATCACATGCGCGCTTCACACGTGCTGCTGTCCCGATTCGAAGAGATCCAGCGCCAGTTGCTCCATGTGCCAGGCAGAATCCCCGAGCAGGCGGTCCGCCGCGTTGGCTCGCCGTAGATAGAGATGCAGATCGTGTTCCCACGTGTATCCGATGCCCCCATGTGCCTGCATCGCGTCCTTCGCCCACCGCCGCGCTGTGGTACCCGCCGCCGACTTGGCCACATGGGTCGCTCGATGACGGTCGGGATCGTCGGCATCGAGGCACATGGCTGCGTAGTACACGGCTGCGCCCGCCTTCTCGAGCTCCAATGAAGCATCCACCAGTTTCCACTGGAGGCCCTGGAACGATCCGACCGGCCTTCCGAACTGCTCTCTCGTGGAGACATACTCGATCGTGGCTTCCTTCAACCACCGTGCCGTCCCGACCATCTCGGCCGCGAGGACCACACTGGCCCTTTCCAGCACCGAGTGGAGATCTGCTTCGGTGATCATGCGCGGCTGATGATCACCCATCGCTGGACGAGTCACCTCTGCCAGAGGGCGGGCCAGATCAAGGTTCTCGACCACGCGTGCTTCCAGATCGGCAGCCGGCGAAACCCACACAAGCGCTTCACCGCCGAGGCCGGCTGACCCGTCACCAGAATCGGTGTGGCTGCGGTCCGTGTCGGCAGAGTCGGATCCGCCTTCGGGCTCGCGAGTGTTCCCACCCGCGTCCACGAACACAACAATGTCCACGAGGCCGAAATCGGTCACCAACATCTTCGTGAGATCCCGATTGGCGATCCACTCCCCCGTTGATCCGGCCAGGGCCACAGTGGCCGTGAGACTTCCGTCCGCCAGCCGATCGGCGTCCGGATGATTCACCGCACGCAGCAGGGGAAGGGCCAGCGCCGATGCGGACCAGAACGGAGCTCTGGTGATCGCTGCTCCCGCTTCCTCCATGAAGAGGCACTGATCCACCACCGACTCGTCCCCCATGGAGATCCACGGCCGCAGATGACGATCGAAGGCGGCGGCAGCAACCGAAGCACCATCCGTCACGGGGTCGTAGCACGCATCCCTCACGAGGCTGGAGGGGAACTCTCTCGAGAACAGCGCCGACGCGGTGTCGCGCAACATCTCTTGTTCCGGGGTCAGGCTGAAGTCCATCGTCCGCTATCCCCTCGGTAGCCCGAGCACGCGACTTGCCACCACGTTCCGCTGGATTTCGGAGGTGCCACCGCCGATGGTGGCTGCGAGCGCCACCTGCCAGGAATGCTGCCAGCGCCCGGCGTCGACAGCCGCAGCATCGTCGGTGATCGCTCCGAAGGATCCCTGTATGTCCATCCCGGTTTCGTACAGTCGCTGACGCAATTCCGAGCTGGCCAGCTTCATGTAGCTGTGTTCAGGAGCAGAGGATCCCTGCGCGAACGAAGCGAATCCCTTGTATCCGAGGGCACGCAGGGACTGGACCTCGACAAACAACTCGGTCAACTGACGGCGCAGGACCGGGTCGGAGCCACGACCCATCGAGATGCTCAGTTTCACAAGATCGGATATGGCACGTTCGGCGGCAGCAACACCATCAACCCAGAGCCCGCCGCGTTCGTGTGCCAGGGAACCCATGGTGATTCGCCAACCTCCGTGCAGTTCTCCAACGAGATTCCCGGCCGGCACTACAACGTCATCGAAGAAGACCTCCGCGAATTCGGCGGAACCCGTGATGTGTCGCAGTGGGCGCACCGTGACTCCGGGTGAATCCATTGCGACCGTCAGGACTGAGATGCCCTTGTGTCGGCCCGCGTCGGGATCGGTTCGCACATAACAGAAGCATTGCTCCGCGTGGAGTGCGTAGCTGGTCCACACCTTCTGCCCATTGACCACGAAGCTGTCACCGTCCAGAACGGCCGTGGTGGACAGGTTGGCAAGGTCCGAACCGGCATCTGGTTCACTCATGCCGACACACCAGATCGTGTCTCCACGTATCGCTGCCGGAGCGAGAGCCTTCTGCTCCTCCGACCCGAACTCGAGTAGCGACGGCCCGACTATCGCGTATCCCCCGAAGTGGACCGACCGGGGTATTCCCCGCCTCCCGAGCTCTTCGGCGTAGATCAGGCACTCGAGCGGGTCAGCGTCGCGTCCTCCGAGTTCGGGAGGATACGCCGGGACCATCCAGCCATTGTCGAAAAGTTCGGCCTGCCACCGTCGAGCCCACTGCGGAATGTCGCCGGTGTCGGTACCGATGAGGTCCCTGCCCCCCAGCGCTTCCGGTGGGGCATGGGTTTCCAGGAACGAGACCAGCTCGGAGCGGAACGACTCGTGTTCGGAATCCCAACCAAGCTTCACGATGCACCCAGAACTGACACGAGCGTCAGATTAGACCGGCAGATCGCGAGTCGCCCGGAGAAGGGAAGGAAGATCCTGATCGCCGTGAAACACCAGCCGGATCGAGTCGCCACCGCGGGATCCACAGAACCCCGCCGAACTCACTCCCGCGAGTCACCGAGTGGCGAGCGCAACTATCCGCTGGTGAGCAGGAAGGAAGAGGCCAGTGGCCCTCCCCCCGCGGCCGCCACCGCCACCTCCGGCAATGAGCCGTCACCCTGGAGGCACTGGCGCTCACCGGCTTCCCCCCAGAGTTGGGTGCACGCCTCATGCATGAAACCGAAACCGTGCAGACGGCCTGCCGAAAGCTGGCCGCCGTGTGTGTTCAGCGCAACCGAACCCGGCACGCCGCACGACTCGCGCTTGATCCGCTCAGCTCCTTCAATGAATGCGCCACCCTCGCCCTGAGCGCAGAAACCGAGCGCTTCCAGCCAGCTGAGGGTGATGAAACTGAAGCCGTCGTACAACTCCGCTATGTGAACGTCCTCGGGTTTCAGGTCCGTGCGCTCCCACATCATGGCAGCAGCATCGCGCAGCGCCATCGTGGTCAGATCATCGAACTGATCCCAGCTGGGTCGACCTCGAAGTGCCGTTCCAACTGCTTGCACACGGACCGGTTCGCGGGCCAGGTCATCGGACGAGTCCGCCCTCGAAACAAGAATGGCTGTGGAACCATCAGCCGGGATGTCGCAATCGTAGAGACACAGCGGATCCGAGATCATGCGCACATCCATGTACTCGGCGTGGGTCATCGGCTCGCGGTAGATGGCGTTCGGATTGACCTCGGCATTACGCCGGGAATTCAGCGCGATCCATGCGAGTTGTTCCCGGGTCGTACCGTACTTGTGGAAATGCAGGTTGGCCATCATGGCAATCCATATGGCTGCCGACGGTGCACCGAAGGGAAGTGTCCACTGGAGGAATCCCTGGGCGCGAAGGGCATCTCCACCGCCGCCCATCGTGACCGATGCCCGGCCCTGGTCACCCTGGGCGCTGGCCTCCCAAACCGTTCTGAAACAGAGCACATGGTTGGCAAGGCCAGTGGACACCGCCGCGATGGCATTGGCGACTGCACCCAGCTGGCCGGGGAGTTCCATGCCGCCGCAGAACCAGTTCAGATCAAGTCGCAGGGCATCCTGCAGCTCGACAACCCCGACACCGGAAAACCCGGGAGGTTGATTCAGGTTGCCCGGATAGGTGGAGATCCCGTCGATGTCCGACAGTTTCAAGCCGGCATGCTCCACTGCCGCGAGGGTGGCGTCAATCGTGAGGCCGAGTGGATCCTTGTAGATCCGTCTCCCGATTTCGGACTGGCCCACGCCCGAGATCACTGCCTCGCGCTCCCCCAGCCGGGTCCAGCCGCTCTTGCGATCAGACATGATTCACCGGCTCGAACATGGGAAGCCACACAGATCCACGACTGTCCGGATACTCCAGGAATGTCACTCGTACCTCCAGGCCGAAGTCAATCTCTTCGGGATCCAGCCCGACGACATTGGTGGTGAGCCGGAGTCCGGACTGTTCCGGAAGCTCGACGATCGCGACCACATAGGGTGGATCGAGATTCGGATACCAGGGTTGGCGGTTGATGGTCCAGGTGAGGACTGTCGCCAGACCGGAAGTGGGCTCGGGAATCACATCCCTTCCCATACACTGCGGGCAGATCGGCGCCGGCGGGTGAATCCAGTATCCACATGCCTGGCACCGCAGGATCCGCAGCTCCCCGTGTTCGCCCCCGGTCCAGAAATGCTCGTTGTCGACCGTCACGGCCGGCATCACGCGAAAGGGCAGATCCGGAGTTTCCGAGGTCGTTTCACTACTGGCAGCTGCCCCCTGATCGCTCATCTGATCACTCATCGCGGTCAGCGGTCACGCCGTCCTCGTATCCAGATCGGCCGAAAGGCATCATTTCGCGGACCGGCACCAGACCGAAGCTGGGCTGGGTGAGGATCATCACACCCAGCACCTCCTCCCAACTTGCACCGAACTCGGCAGCCAACTTGGCGTGGCGTTGCACACCGGGACCATGACGCAGCGCCGTTGCGCACGCGAGCCGGACAAGCTCCTTGGTCTTGTTGTCAACGCCCGGAAGATCCTCGAGTTGTGCGAGGTACCCCGACAACTGGTCGGCAGCCGCCGGGAATGTCTCCCTCATCGTTGGAAGTTCTTCTCGCACGTATTGATCCGACATGTTTCAGCTCCTCGCCGAGTCCTGGCTGAATCCCTTGGGCATGACCATCCCCACCGGCTGGAGATGCTGGCCCAACGTCGAGTCGAACTGCTCCGCAATCGACTCCGAGTCCCAGCCGCCATCGCGGTACATCCAGGCGATCTGTTTCGGGTGCTGGAACAGGCTGTAGCTGAGATCCGTGCGGCCGAACAGTTGCCCATTCACCTCCGATGCTGCATCCGAAGCCAGATATGCAACCAACGGCGCATTCATGGCGGGATCGAGTTCCGGCGGCACGTCCACTGGCCCGTCATCCTCGGACAGCGTGGAAGTCATGCGGGTCATCCCCGCCGGGGCAAGTGCATTCGCGGTCACACCGTACTTGCCCAGTTCCAGGGCCCAGACAAAAGTCATACCCATGATTCCCGCCTTGGCGGCCCCGTAGTTGGTCTGGCCGAAGTTTCCGCGCAGGCCGGCGGAAGAAGTGATGTTGATGATGCGTCCGAAGCCGGCTTCCTTCATCGCAGGAGCGGCATGGCGGGCCATGTTGAAGGCACCTTTCAGATGCGTTCCGATCACAGCATCGAAGTCATCCTCCTCCATCTTCACGAGAGTTCGATCGCGAACGATTCCTGCGTTGTTCACCAATATGTCGACGCTGCCGAACTCGGAGACCGCACGGGACACGATTCGGGCGGCGCCCTCGAAATCGGCCACGGACTCCACGGCCGTCACCGCTCTGGCACCCATCTCCCTGATCTCGGCCACGACCTGATCGGCCGGCTCCTCGTCGAGGTTGTCGCCGGAGAGTGAAACTCCGACGTCGTTGACCACCACGGCCGCTCCCTGGCGAGCCAGTTCGAGAGCGAACTCCCGGCCCAGTCCGCGACCTGCACCGGTAACAATGGCCACGCGGCCGTCAAGCATTCCCATCCGACGGACTGTACCTGACATCTGCGTCAGTCCGGGACGAAACGCGGCGTCAATCCACATGGCCGACCAGCCGGGCTGGACACCCTTTCCAGATCGGGCTCCGAACGAGGCAGCGATCATTGGCGGACTGATCTAACCTGACACGGATGTCAGGTCGGAGACATGGCAACTCCCACACAACAGTGGAACCGCCGAATCCCTTCGACCGTCGATGCAGAACGGAGAAACACCCATGGCACTGACAGAACTCAAGGGAATGGACCTGGGCACACAGACCATTACGGTCGAGCAGGGTCCCGTGAGGGCATTTGCACGCGCCGTGCTCGATGATCCCGACACCTACACGGGTGTTGGCGCCCCGACCCCACCCACCTGGCCATTCGTGATGCCCTATTGGGGTTCACTGGGAACTGGCGGAGCTTCGGGATTGCCCATGAAGAAACTCCAGGGGCCCGGCCGCATGATTCTCCACGGCGAACAGGAATTCGAGATCCGCCGACCTCCGCGGGTCGGGGAAACCCTCACAGCCCAGGCGCGGATCTCCGACGTGTACGAGAAGGAAACCAGTTCGGCCGTGATGGAGTTCTACGTCCGGGACACGGAGTGGACAGACGAATCCGGCGCACCGGTGTGCAACGAACGTTTCACGCTCATCGTGCGGGCGAAGAAGGCGGAGTAACCGTGGGTGGCGCCCGCGGCGTGGATCCGTTCGCTGAATCCGAGGATCAGTCCGCCCTGAGACTGCTGGCACGAGAAACTGCTCAGCGCGAGGTTGCGCCGGATTCACGCTCCAGGGACGAGTCCGGTGAGGCTCCGCTGACGGTGGCCAAGGCGTTGGCCGCAGCTGACCTGCTGCGCGTCACCGTGCCCGAGGAATACGGGGGCCTCGGCTACGGCGACGTGGAGGCGTCGATCGTGCTCGAAGAAATTGCCCGCGTCGACGTCTCCAGTGCGATCTGGTGCCAGCTCACCTTCAACGGACCTCCGAGGGGAATTCAACATCTGGGTTCCGATCGCCTCAAGCAACAGTGGCTTCCATCCGTCGCCGACGGGGATGCACTCATATCGATCGGCATCACCGAACCCGACGCCGGGTCGGCCGTTCACCAAATGAGGGCTTCGCTCACCAACGACGGTGCCGGCTGGCGACTGAATGGCTACAAGAATTTCTCGACACTCGGGCACGTCGCCCAGGGAATCCTGGTGTGGTGCCGCTGGCCGGGTGGATCCGGGGCCAAGGGGATCGGCGCGGTGGTGATCCCGACCGATCGCCAGGGCGTGTCGATCACAGGAGTCCACGAGGGAATGGGAATTCACTCGGCCACCGAGGCAGAAGTGGCATTCGACGAAGTCGAGGTGACCGAAGACGATGTCCTGATCGCCGGCGACCCGGACAACACCGACGCGTTCAAGGTTCTCCTGGGACATTTGAACCACGAGCGGTGCGGGAACGCCTCTATGTGTGTCGGGGCTGCGCAAGGGGCATTCGAATACGCGACGTCTCACCTGAATGACCGGATCATCGACGGTCAGCCGCTCGCAGAACGGCAGGGACTCCAGTGGAAGCTCGCAGACATGGCGATCGAGCTCGAGTCGGCGCGAATGCACCTTCGTCGGGCGGTTCACCTCGCCGGGGAAGGTGGCACACCCCCTCCCCTGGAAACCGCCATGGCCAAAGCCGCGGCCAACCGGGCAGCCAAGTTCGTGTGCGACGAGTCCATTCAGCTGCTCGGCGGCTACGGCTACAGCCGCGAGTTCCCGTTGGAACGGGCATACCGGGATATCCGCGGCCTGTGCATCGGAGCCGGCACGATCGAAGCCCAACTGAACTACGTCGGCTCCAACGTTGCACGCGGCCGCAGCTCCAGCTCGCCTGGATGGATCACACAGAACTTCGGTTGAGTCAGGTGCTCCACGCAACCTGGCACCCTGAGCAGCCGAGGGAGTGGGATCTGCCTGGCGGAGCGTTCGCCGAACCCAGGACTCTCGATGAGTTGTTCGCCAAGGGAAACAAGGCCGCGCGGATCGTTGATCGAAACGGCAGGTGGTCAGGCATCGAACAATC
>JAUXGW010000314.1 GCA_030621865.1 Actinomycetes bacterium | reverse complement strand
GTGAACCCTTTTTCCCTGAACACATCCGCCGCGGCTTCAACGATCCGCTGCCTGGTCAGCGTCCTGCGGGCCTCGGCCTCGCCGACGGGTCTCGCAAACTCAGCCAGCGCACTCGGACTCACTTCAACGCGTTGCCCTCCGCCGCGTGTCCCCGGAGCCGTCGATTCACCGGGAATCTGGGGGACATCAGGAATCTGGGCATTCCGAATCTGGGCACTGGGACTCTGACCACCGGACCCATCGTCCGAATCACCAACAGGCAGATCCAGTCCCGGGTTCGCAAGATCGCTGCCTTCTGGATCGTTGTTCCTCAGATTGCCCACGGAATCCCCCCCTGTCTTCATTCCCCCACCCACGGGTCGCCGATGTCCGGTTATGCGCTGGGATTGGTTCACTGTGAGTGACAGCTCCGACACTATCCGAAGCGACCGTCCCAGGTATCAGGTACTGACCATTCACCCCTGATCGGCCGACTGTCCGCCGGAGTCCATACCCCGAGGTCGGCGCCGGTCTGTTGGTTTGCCGGTCTGTTGGTTTGCCGGTCTGTTCGTTTTCCGGTCCGTTGGTTTGACAGAATCGAATGGTGCCGGAACTGCCCGAGGTGGAAACCATCCGCCTACAGCTGGATCCGTCGGTGGTGTCCAGAACGATCGACGACGTCGAGGCCTTCGACAACATCCGATTTTCCGAAGCCCATGACTCGCTCGGGTACCGCATAGACGAACTCAACCGGCGGGGAAAGTACCTGATCTTCGAACTCACACCGGGTGAACCAAGGCGCGCTGTGTCAACCCGCACCGAATCCGCGCACACCGAAACCCGAAGCCAAGAAACCGGGAGTGATGAAGCCGGCAGTAGTCAACTCAGATCCTCCGGCCCCAGGCAACTGATCGTGCATCTGGGAATGACCGGCCGATTGTCGATGTCCGACGAAATCGAGGAGCATCCCCACCTTCGCGCAGCGTGGCGATTCGATGACGGGTCGGTCCTTCTCTTCCATGACATGAGAAGGTTCGGTCTCGTTGCGGTGGTGCCCAAGGGAGATCACGCCCGGCTACCCACACTCCACGGGCTCGGACCCGAACCATTCTCTGACGAGTTCATCCCCGCCAGCCTCACTGGCGCCATGACGGGTCGCCGCCCCATCAAGTCCGTACTGCTGGGCCAACGGGCAGTGGCGGGAGTAGGAAACATCTACGCAGACGAGGCCCTGTGGCTGGCCGGCATCAGGCCCGCCGCCCGACGCCTCGGCCCTGAACGCGCACAGGTACTGCACGCCGCGGTGATCGAGGTGCTCCAGAACGGGATCGACGACGGCGGTACCACGCTGAGGGATTATCGCAACATTCGTGGAGAAGGCGGAACCCATCAACACCAGCTTCATTGTTACGGTATGGCCGGCCACGATTGCCTGAGGTGCGGAGAAACGCTGCGTGGTACCCGGATCGACGGCCGTGGCACTACGTATTGCCCCGGCTGCCAGACCTGAAAACCACCAATTTCATGGCCGCTGGGGGATCCACATAGTGCCTATGCTTGAAACATCCTCCCTTTGTCTGTAGATTGCAATCACGTTACGAACATCTGACAAACCGCTTGAGGCGCCAGACCTTCAAAACATGACAAATCGCATCCAGAAATTTTCCATCCTTCTCGCCGCGTTCGCGGTGTTGGGGCTGCTCCCAATCCAGAACAGTTCCGCTGCTCCTTCCCAGGACGGCAACTCACTCAAGGACCTTCAGAACAAACGGTCACAGGTCCGCCAGGACAAGGCGGCCCAGGCCGGCAAGGTCAACGCTCTGAGCGCGGACGACGCCGAAGCCTCGTCGGCGCTCAACGCACTCAGCGCGGAGGTGCGCGCCCAGCAGGACAAGGTCGAAGAAGCAGAGCGTGCTCTGTCCCAGGCCAACGCCGATCGGGCGGCAGCCGAAGAGGCACAGGCAAAGGCGACTGCTGAACTGGACCGACTCCGGGTGGAGATCAAGGAGTCGGCCGTGGACGCCTACGTCAACATCGGCAGCGGAGCCATGTTGAGCACTCTCGGCACCACCGACGTGAATGAGACGGTCAACAAGCGCACCCTGATTGATGTTCAGGCCACTGACAGCCAGGACCTCCTGGAGCGGTCCAGGTCGGTTCAGGAAGATCTCGAACTCCAAAGGGCGGCTGCCGCCGAGGCAGAAGAGCGGGCCAACAAGAAGAGCCTCGAGGTTGCCGAGCACAAGAAGGCGCTCGATGCCAGCTACGACAAGCAGGCCAAGTTCGCGGCCGAGGTCGAGGAGCGACTGAATCGATCCCTCGCAGAAGCCGATGCGCTTTCTCAACTGGACGCCAACCTCTCGAACCAGATCGTTGAGAAGCAGCAGGCGATCGCCGAGGCGGCGGCCGCTGCCGAAGCAGCCCGCAAGCGAGCGGCAGCTGCGTCAGCACAGGCCGCGGCAGCAAAGGCCGCTGCTGCACCGGCGCCGGCACAGAACAATTCTTCCGGCGGCGGATCGTCTTCCGGCGGCGGATCGTCTTCCGGCGGCGGATCGTCTTCCGGCGGCGGCGGATCCTCCAGTGGCAGCTTCTCGCCGCCCAGCATCACCGGCTCCGGCA
>JAUXGW010000018.1 GCA_030621865.1 Actinomycetes bacterium | reverse complement strand
TGTGGCCACAGCCACCGCGGTGCTGGTGTCCGCAACCGTGGTCGCGGGATCCTCCTCCTGCACATCGGCAGGCTCCGCCGAAGCAGCCGGATCTGCTGAAACTGCCGGATCTGCCGCGGTTTCCGACGATTCATCAGCCGACGCTTCCGTGGTCGCGGGATCCACGAGATCTTCGGGGTCCACGCAAGCGGCCGCCGGCGCAACCATGCCGATGTCGATGGCAATCGCTTCGCCGGCATCAACACTGCCCTCGAGGGCAAGCGCAGCAACAGATTGCACGGTGGCCAACAGGTCTCCCGCCCCGGGCGCCCACTGCGTTTCGAACGCGCCGGCATGGTCCTGCTCATCACAGGAAATCTGGAACATCATCAACGCAGCGGCGCCAGCACCGAAAGCCAATCGGTCTTGCGGAGTCACGAGAGCCTGAACGCCCAGGGCAGTGGAGTTCGGATCGCTGTCATCGCCGGGGAAATATCCCCAGCCGCCATCGTCGTTCATGTTGTCGACGAGCCACTGGATGCCATCGGTCCACACCAAGGGGCTGTCCGGAGCGCCGACGATGCGAAGTGCATCCACGGCCGCTGCTGTGGAGTTGGAATCCGGTCCCACATAAGCAGCGGCGTCGTACGCGCATGCTGCCCCCAGATCGGATCGGTAGGGCATCCATGAACCATCGGCGCATTGTTGCCCGATGAGCCAGGAGACAGCTTCCGCAGCGGGAACCACCCCGGCGGAGTGGAGGGCCCGGATCGCAAGCGACTGCCGGTAGGCACCGTCGTAGGTGGGGTCGCCGCTGCCGAACAGTCCGGCATCCTTCCCGGTCACCTCGAGTGTTCCCGACAGGCGGTTGACCAGGTCGGAGTCCGGTTCGGATCCGACCGCGGCGGGATCTTCTCCCAAGGCAGTGGCGAGCAGAATCACCTTGGCCAGCCGGCCGGGGTCATCGGAGCCGTAGGGAGCCACCACTGTCTCGCGGTCGGTGAGTACGGCGGCCCACAAAGCGGCGAGGTGATCGTCGGTTGTGCCGAAGGCGGAGTCGGTGGCGGCGACTGCGATTCCGGCATCCAATGTGACTCCCCAGTCAGGTCCGCCGAAGTTCTGAAGCGGAACTCCGGCAGCGAGCTGATCGCTGAGCCATCCCGAGCCATTCCAGGCACCCACGAGGCCAAGGGCCATACCCTCACGCTCATCTGCTGTGTCAGCCCCCGCAATGCCCGGCGCAAATCCACCGAAGGCCAGGACTGCCGCCAACAACGACAACACGATGAGCTGTGCCTTCGAAATTGGGGTCCTCGAAGTTGATGCCGCCGAGCCCGGGATTCTGGATTCCGGGATGTGGGATTGCTGGCTCATTCTGATCTCTTCTCCAAACGGCGGTCCGGTGACCGGGCCATCGCGAAGAGACTTTGCCTCGCAGCCCCCGGGCTCCGGTCCGTTATCCACGACGGACTTCGAAGCCAGCCACCGGGCAGAGTTCCCGGCTGAACTCCCTTTCGGGGGCCATCACGGTTGCGGGTCAGCGCCGGATTCTCACCGGACTTCCCCCACGGCAGTGACTGGGTATCGCCACGAACCTACCAGCGGTGAGGAATGGGTCCAACCACGGCCGGCGATCACTGCTGCGGGCTCAGGTGGTCCTGGGCAGCAGGCGAAGCCCGAGATCTTCCAGATGGACCGGATCGATCCCGGTTGGAGCCTCGGTGAGCGGATCTGCTCCGGACTGGGTCTTCGGGAACGCGATCACCTCGCGAATGTTGTCCTCGCCAAGCAACAGAGCCACCAGGCGATCCATGCCGAAGGCGAAACCCGCATGTGGAGGGGCTCCGTATCGTAACGCATCCAGCAGGAAACCGAACTTCTCCGCGGCTTCTGCTGGACTGATTCCCAGCAGATCAAATATCTGCTGCTGGACGTCACCCTTGTGGATACGGACGCTCCCAGAACCGAGTTCCCAGCCGTTGAGCACCAGGTCATAGGCCTGGGATCGAATATCCAGCATCTCCGAGGGTTCCCCACCGAGCAATCCCAGGTCGTCCGGGTGTGGCATCGTGAACGGGTGATGGGCCGGAACGGGTTTGCCCGTGACCTCGTCGATCGATTCGAACAGAGGGAAGTCGATCACCCACAGGAACTGCAATCCGCCTTGGTGAGTTGGCGGTCGGCCCAGGGCGAGTCGGAGCAATCCGAGCACGTGGCAAGTGCGATTCCACTGATCGGCAACGAGGTAACAGACGTCGCCTGCCTCGGCCCCGAGCGCGGCCACGATGCCGGCGAGTTCATCGGGGGACAAGAACTTGGCAATCGGCGAGTTGAGTATCACCTCACCGTTGTCACCTTCGGTGGCGCGCATCCAGACCAGACCCTTCGCTCCCCAGCGTTTCGCCGAGTCCGTCAGGCCATCCAGCTTGTTGCGGCTGGTGTCCTCCGATGCACCCTTGTGGCAAATCCCCTTGATCGACTCCGCACCGAAGGCCTTGAACTCGGTGTCGGCGAACACCTCGGTGAGTTCGATGAGTTCCATGCCGAAGCGAATGTCGGGCTTGTCACTTCCGTAACGATTCATCGCCTCTCGCCATGACATACGGGGGATCTCACCGATCTCTTCACCCCGCACGGCCATGGTGGCCTCGGCCACCGCTTCAGTGATGACTTCCAGCACGTCGTCCTGGGAGGCAAAGCTCATTTCGGCATCGAGTTGGGAGAACTCGAACTGCCGGTCAGCGCGCAGATCTTCATCCCTCATGCAGCGGGCGATCTGGTAATACCGGTCCACTCCTCCGACCATGCAGAGCTGCTTGAAGAGCTGGGGACTCTGGGGCAGTGCATAGAACGACCCGGGGTGAAGTCGTGATGGAACCACAAAATCGCGGGCACCTTCGGGAGTGGACGCGATCAGCATGGGGGTTTCGACCTCAACGAATCCCTGAGAGTCCATCGCCGAGCGTATGGCCGAGTTCATGGCTGCACGAGCCCGCAGATGGCGCTGCATCTGCTCGCGCCTGAGATCGAGGTAGCGGTATTTGAGCCTGATCGTCTCATCCACTTCCGAGGCACGGTCGTCCAGGGGAAATGGAGGTGGCTCCGCCACTGAGAGAACCTCGACGTCGCAGTCGACGATCTCGATTGCACCCGTGGCGAGGTTGGGATTGACCGTGCCCTCCGGTCGCTCCGCCACGGTGCCGGTGATTCGAAGCACGTACTCGCTGCGAACGTCCACAGATCCTTCGACAACACACTGCAGAAGGCCGGTGTGGTCCCTGAGGTCGACGAAAGCAAGGTGCTCACCGTGTTCTCGACGCTTGGCCACCCAACCACACACTGAAACGATCTCGCCGACATTGTCGACACCCAGCGCCCCGCAGACATGGGTTCTCATTGCCGTCGGGCGGGCCTCGGTTGTCATTTCTGGCTCCTCAGGAATTCGATCAGTTCGCGGCGGGGAATCCGCTGTTGGGCATCGGTTGGTCCGCCACCGCTCCCCCTTGCAGCGTTGCTGTGGCTGCCGTCATCGGGTCGGCGAAGGGTCCGAACGGTGACTTCGCCTGCTTCAAGTTCGTCCGAACCGATGATGACTGCAAATCTGGCACCGGATCGGTCTGCAGCCTTCATCTGAGCCTTCATGGATCCGGCACCAAAGCGCCTGTCTGCCGACATCCCCGCACCGCGGATTTCGTGAGTGAGGTCGCGCGCAGTTTCTCCGCCGGTCAGGTCGACCAGATAGGCATCCAGGTGAGTCGCCGGCGGATCAAACACTTCCTCGGCGTCGCAGGCCAGCAGGATGCGATCGACTCCGAGGGCGAACCCGATTCCATCGGTTGCCGGTCCGCCGAGATCCTCGACCAATCCGTCATAACGTCCACCACCACCTATCGCGTTCTGGGCGGCGTCCAGGGCATCCGCGGCGAACTCGAAGGTGGTGCGGCGGTAGTAGTCCAGGCCACGAACCAGACGGTCATCCACGGTGTAGGGGACATCGAGGGCGTCCAGTCCGGAACACACACGCTGGAAGTGCTCGGCTGCGGCCTCGCTCAAGTACTCCGAAATGCGGGGCGCCTCCCCGATCACCGGTTTGTCCTCGCGCCGTTTCGAGTCCAGGACCCGAAGCGGATTGCGGTTCAGGGTTTCCTGCGCCTGCTCCGACAAGTCGCCTCGCCGTGACTCCAGATACAGCCGGACTGCTTCGGTGTAGGCGGATCGGTCGGCGTGTTCTCCAAGCGTATTCACAAGCAGGCGGACCTGTTCGAGACCGAGGTCTTCGAAGAACCGCCAGGCGAGAACGATCACCTCGACGTCGACGTCGGGATCGTCGGGACCAAAAACCTCGACTCCGACCTGATCAAAGGCGCGGTAACGCCCTTTCTGCGGGCGCTCATGGCGAAAATTGGGTCCGGTGTAGAAAACCTTCCACGGCAGGGCCGGTTTGTGCTGCACGAATGCCCTCGCCACACCGGCAGTCATCTCGGGGCGCAGGGCTATCCGGCTGCCGTCTTTGTCCTCGAAGTCGTACATCTCCTTGGTGACCACGTCGGTCTCTTCGCCGATACGCCGGAACACCCCGAGGTTCTCGAGCAGGGGCGGATCGACTTCCCTGTAACCGGCCTTTCCGGCGATGTCGACGAAACCGTCCACAAGCAGTCGGCGGCGTGCAGAATCAGGCCAGAGCATGTCGCGCATGCCCGTGAGAGTCTGAAACTTCTGTGACTTCGGATCAGCCATCGTTGAACGCTACAACTCAGCGCTTGCGCGGATCCCCAATGGACCGCACCTGCGTGAGCAGATCATCTTCGTTCCAGTGGTAGATCGTGTGATAGCCGGTGGCTTCCTCGTGGGCCGCCGCGATCCAGTCCATCACCTTGTGGCAGTCGTCGGTGCTCTTGACCACCGTCATCTCACCGAGCTCACAGGCGGGTTTGGTGGCATCCAGGGAGATGGCCACGGGCAGGACGTATTTGCATGACCGCATCAGGTTGATGGTGCCGTCGTAAAGGGGTTGGAGATGCAGGGTCGGCGTTTCCGGTGGTTCGTCGCCACGACGCTTCATCCAGGCTGCCCTGGCGCGCTGGAGGAGTCCTCCGGCCAGGGAGAGATCCTGTGAACCGCTGGCGGCCATGGCCAGGATCTGCCCGCCCCCGGACAACTGTTCCATCAGCTCGTGGCGGGCGACCAGATTGTTGGCTTTCACCACCTCGGAATCCAGCTTCAACTTGCGTCTGCTCGCGGTCTGCGGAATCGAGAGGAATGTTCGGGCACCACACTGGAGTACCTGAATCGCGGGCACCCCGAACGCCTGCTGTGTGGCAACCATTCGAGAGACAAGCACGTTCATCCGAGGCACCAGTTCATCGAATTCGACGCGGTCATCCAGTGCACCGAACGTGCGATCCGGATTGCACATTGCTGTGAGCAACGCTCCGCACACCAGCGCAATGTCGATGATCTGACCATGATTGGTGACCAGGGCCACGTTCTCGCCGTCTTCGAAGATCCGGACACGAAGCTGGTTCAGGAGATGATCATTTCGCACACTGTTGAACGCCCCCACAAGGACTTCGCCGAAGGCCGGATAGGCAGCATGTGCGTAGAGGTCAACCGTCTCGAGGCCGTTGGGGGCGGGATCCACCCGCACACACGTCGGATCGTGAAACTCCATCGATTCGGTGTAGGGAAGAGACTGGAGGATGTCGCTGTGAGTCGGCCGCGCAAGGGCCAGCATCGACTTGTAAGTGTCCTCCGGATCGGCTGCCGCCAAGGTCTCCCTGGCCGCCGCGATTGTTTCGGTGCCGGCACCGGAGTCGACCCCGTCCGGGGAAATTGCCTGAGCGCGGTCGGCGGATGCGGGATTTGAGTCTTGGTCTTTGTCTGTCATGAGTCGTGCCGCAGTGGGGGAACCTTGTCGGCACATTCACGATACCCGCTACCCATCGACCGTCTGTGGCCCGGAAGGACAGGCCACATCTGTGGGGCAGGCATCGAATCTGTGACCGGACCTCGGTTCGGTCCCCTGTTACAGCGGTCCCGCCGGAAGGTGACCGGACTCGATCGCCTCGATCTGGTCATCAAGAAACGGCGCTTCGAACAAGCGCTTGTACTGCTGGTGGCTCCGGAACAAGTCCACTATGAAGCTCATCCTGTCATCGAGACTCGCCCAGTTGTCAGCTGCGCTGCCGGAGAGTGTGTTCAACCCGCGGTCGAACTGGCCAACGAGTTCCTTCACACGGGGATCCTCGAGCGTGATGAGGTCTGGCGGGAAGCGAATCACCCCTGTCGGGGCAACCACGTCCTTTCCCAGACGGAGCTCGCGATTCGGGAAGGTCAGCGACATCAGCATTCGCGTCCCCCATTTCTTCGCGAGGCGCAGCATCAGACCCCGGTCTTGCTGCTCAGCGGTGCCACCGGAGGTTCCCGATCCCCTCCTCATTATGTGAATCGGAGTGGCCAGCGCCTGGTCGATGTATGGCTGAAGCCTTGTCTGTTCGTGCAGTCCAACCAGCATGTTGCCGTGGAACACGTGCTCTGCCTTGCGTTTGGCGTCCGTTTCGAATCGTGCGGCGTAGTAGGCGGTGAAGGCTTCGTGCAATAGATCCTGACCGTTGTCTTCCACTGGGCCGGGACGAAGGTTGCCGGTGAGAAGGCGATCCAGTTCCGCCTCGTCATGGTCCCACGAGTTCGAGAACTGGTTGATCAGGGTGAGAAAGGGACCGGCCAGTTCCGCATAGACCATCACGTTTCCCTCCGAGACAAGGAGGCTCACCTGCCTCAGCGCATCGGCCAATCTCGAGGTCCCTACGGTGGAGAGTTCGGAGTCCGCGCCCATCAACTCCTCACGAAGGAACACGTGTGTCTCGTCGTATCCCGCAGCTCGAATGAGGGCGGACTTGAGACGCTTCGGCATGAGCTCGTGGCGGATCGCCTGGCCGGCGGTCTTTGACGCGTAGGTGGCCATGCCGACCCAGCTCACGTTGTGGCTCCCGATGAGCCTCCGCATCCCCCGGCTGAGCTGGTAGTACCCGAGCGTCACCTGCAGGTTGCGCACAACGAGGTTGTCGTTGTCGAGCGTGCCGCTGATGGTCTCGTCGTCGAGCTTGGTCACTGCGGTCCCCCTCGAGGTCAGGGCAGATCCCAACAGTTGCCGGTCCCTGGCTTGATCGTATGGTCGGGATTCGCGACCACGGAACATATCGCGCTGGCTCCGGGCGGTACGTCCGACACGCCGTATCCGTTGAACGGCCTCGGCCCTCCCCACACGAACCACTCCGCCCCGTTCGGACCCACACCGGCCTCGGACTCGTAGATCGAGTTCCAGTAGAAGTGAACATGTTCTCCCGGCAGCGCTTCGGTGTAGCCGGTCGTCTCGTAGTCGACCAGGTAGCGACCACCCTCCTCGGTGATTCCCGTGATGGCGACCGTTTCGGGATTACTCGCCGCGGCGTTGGGCACGACTGCCGGCTCGTCCTGCACCGTCGATTCCACGACTGCGGTGGTAGCGATGGTCTCGGACTCCGGCTCGTCGGAACCGCCCCCGGCGAGAGCGAAGACGACTCCCGCTATCAAAGCGACTGCGGCCAGTCCGCCGACGATCATCGCAATCAGCCGACGCGACCCTCCGGACTTCTCGGTCGCCGGCGCTGCTGACTCCGGCTGTGCCGGATCTGGGGCAGGATCCGGATCCGGGGTCGCTTCGACAGGCATCTGGGTCGCGGGGGCAGCGGTCGTGTCAACAGCGAGCAGGTCGGCAGCCAGATCCCCCGCCGTTGAGTAGCGATCTTCGGGATCCTTGGCGAGTGAGCGGCGGATGACCGCGTCCAGAGGTGACGGCACGCCCGCTTCTGCCAGGTTCGGAACGGGATCGTTCACGTGCATCATCATCAGTGTCATTGCGGAGTCCGCCTCATACGGAGGACGCCCACTGGTCATCTCGAACATCGTCACACCCAGCGAGTACAAGTCGGTGCGACTGTCGAGCGTTCCACCGCGGATCTGCTCTGGTGACATGTAGCGGGCCGTGCCCACGACAGCCCCTGTCACGGTGTGTTCGATACCACCGATGATCTTGACGATGCCGAAGTCAGTGAGAAACACCTCTCCGTGAACATCGACGATGATGTTTGCAGGCTTCACGTCGCGGTGGATCAAACCTCTGTTGTGCGCGTAGTCGAGTGCATTCGCGACCTTGCCGGCGATCCTGACGCAGTCGTCAACCGGCATGCGGCGACCGGCCGCGGCGAGTCGGGCAAGCATCTCCTGGAGGTTCTCACCTGCCACGAACTCGAAAACAATGAAGGCGGTCCCATCAAGCGTGTCGAAGTCGTAGACCTGCACGATGTTGGGGTGGCGCAACTGAGCCACGGCAGTGGCCTCATCCTCGAAACGCCTGAGGAAATCGGGATTCGAAGACAGGTGCTGATGGATGATCTTGACCGCCACGACGCGCCCGAGATTCGAGTCGTTGGCCTTGTACACCGACGACATCCCGCCGGTGCCGAGGAGCTCGAGGATCTCATAGCGACCGTTCAGCGTCTCACCGATCCAGTCACCGGCCATCTGCCCCTCCAGGTTTCGTCGTCCACTCGAACAAGCCATGGCCGCGTGAGTACGACTTGGCGAGCGTACGATACCCCACCGACCCTGCAGGAAGTCGATCCCCTCTAGTCGCCACCCGATGCTCCCGGAAGCACCCGGTATGCGTCATAGACCGAGTCAACTTCCTGGAGACGGTTCAGGATCAGATCCAACTGCGTGGGATCACTCATCTGAAGCTGGAACTGCATCTTGGCCACGCGATCTCCTCCGGAAACTGTGTTCACTCCGATGATGTTCGCGTGGCCCTCGGAAAGTGTTGCGCTGACTTCCTGGAGCAACTTGGGGCGGTCCAGGGCCCGGACCTCCACGAGCGCCACGAAGTTGCCGCCGGCATCGGAATCCCACTCCACCTCGAGGATGCGTTCGCTCTGACCTTCCTGGAGGGAAACGGCATTGGCGCAATCGGATCGATGCACCGACACACCCCTGCCGCGGGTGATGAAGCCGACTATCTCGTCACCAGGAACGGGAGTACAACATCGCGCCATCCGCACGAGCATGTCGTCGTATCCCTCGACGTGGACACCAACTGCGGTGCTCGTTCGCCGCCTGTTCGAAAGGAGGTGTGGAGCAGCAACCACCTCCCCCCGGCCGTCATCAACAGAACTGGCGACCTGCGAAATCCGCGAAGCCACCGAGGCCGCGGACACGTGTCCTTCACCGATCGCCCGCAGGAGCGCCTCCGAATTCAAGTACTTGAGTTGCTCAACCACTGCTTCCATGTGATCGCTGGCGAGCATGCGTTCCGTGGGCAGACCTGATTTCCGCAGTTCCTTGATCAGCTGATCCCGACCCGACTCAAGAGCATCTTCGCGGCGTTCCCTGGAGAACCACTGGCGGATTTTCGACGCCGCCGAACGAGTGGCCACGAACTCCAGCCAGTCCAGGTTGGGATGGGCGTTCTCCACCTTGGAAGTGAATATTTCGACAGAGTCGCCCACGCTCAGCTTCGTGTCGAGGGGCACCAGCTTGCCCCCGACCTTGGCTCCGATGCAGCGGTGTCCAACTTCGGTGTGGATCGCATACGCAAAATCAACGGGTGTGGAGGCGGCCGGCAGGGAGATCACGTCCCCCGTCGGGGTGAACACGAAGACCTCATCCTGTTCGAGGTCAAGTTTCAGGTTCTTCATGAACTCGACCGGATCGGTGAGTTCCCCTTGCCATTCCACGATCCGGTTCAACCAGTCCAGGTCCTTGGATCCGCCTTCCTTGTAGGTGTAGTGCGCTGCCACACCCCACTCCGCGCGATCATTCATTTCAGCCGTGCGAACCTGCACCTCGATCTCGTGGCCCTTGCCGATCACCGTGGTGTGCAACGACTGGTAGTTGTTGAACTTCGGCATGGCGATGTAGTCCTTGAAACGCCCGCCGACAGGCGCCCAGACCGAATGGATTGTGCCCAGGGCCGCGTAACAGTCCTTCACCGAACCGACGACCACCCGAATGCCCACCAAGTCGAAGATGGAGTCGAAGTCGTAATCCTTGCGGGCCATCTTCTCGTATATCGACCAGAGGTGTTTGTGCCGACCGCTGACCTCCGCCTTGACGTTCATCTTCTTGAGACGCATCTGAAGCTCGTCGGTGACCTCTTCGATCAACTCGAGTCGTTCGGACATGCGGGCGGCGACCATGTGGTCGATCTCGGCGAACCACTTCGGGTGCAGGGCGGCGAAACAGAGGTCCTCGAGCTGCTGCTTGACCTCTTCCATGCCCAGGCGGTGAGCCAGAGGTGCGTACACCGCCATGGTCTCTCGTGCAGTGCGCTCCTGTTTCCAGGCGGGAAGGGCTGCAATGGTACGCATGTTGTGCAGGCGATCGGCCAGTTTGATCACCAGGACCCGCAGGTCCTTGGCCATCGCAACGAGCATCTTGCGCATGGTCTCGGCCTGCTGATCCTCCTTGGAGTTGAACTCGAGGCGCTCCAGTTTGGTGACGCCGTCGACAACGGAGGCGACCTCGGGTCCGAAGCGGGATTCCACGTCACCCAGCGTCTCCGCAGTGTCCTCCACCGAATCGTGCAGCAGTGCCGCAGCAATCGTGATGTCGTCCATGCCGTAGCGGGCGACGATTCCGGCAACCGCCACCGGATGCGTTATGTAAGGCTCGCCGCTGCGGCGGAGCTGCCCGGAGTGTGCCTCGGCTGCAACCTTGTGGGCGTCGGTGATCAACTCGATCGAAGCGCGGGAATGAAACTCGCGGTAGTTCTCGACGAGTTGGCGGATCTCCCTCTCCGTGGGGATATGGCGCCGCCACGGAAGGACGCGGGTCACCGTGGGCATCTCGGCCTCCGAAATCTGTGCGGATGCACGGCGGAGCACTTGAGACCTCTGAGGTGCTCCGGTGACGTGTGGTTCACCCCCACCACGATACCGATGTTGGAAACATCGATGAATGTCAGGATGGCGGAAGTCGTCAGGTGCGTGACTTGCGGCTGACCTTCACGCCGTGCCAGGTGGTGTCCTGCACGTCGACACCCTTGGCAACCAGACGCTCGCGGATTTCCCTCCAGCGGGGCTCACGCTCCTTGAGGAACGCAGTGATCGGAGCTGCAATGAAGAGTGACGAGTACGTGCCGGAGATCAGACCAATGAGCAGCGCCAGGGAGAAGTCCCCCAAGGTCTGCTGGCCGAAGATGAACTTCCCCACGACCAGCATCGAGATGATCGGCAGGATCGTGGTGATGGTGGTGTTGATCGAGCGCATCAGCACTTGATTCAGTGACCGGCGCATGATTCCCGTGTAGGTGTACTCACCACTGCGCACGTACCGTTCAGCGTTGTCCTGGACGCGGTCATAGACAACGATCGTGTCGTAGAGGGAGAATCCGAGGATCGTCAGGAACGAGATCACCGTGGCCGGGGTCACCTGAAGTCCGAAGACCGAGAAGACCCCCACCGTGATCAGGATGTCGTGGACAACGGCAGTGAGTGCGGCAAAAGCCATCCTGGCTTCCAGGCGAATCGTGATGTAGGCCGCCACCAGCACCATGAAGACGATGAGCGAGATCAGGGCTTGGTGCGTGATGTCATCACCCCAGGACGGTCCCACGGTGTTCACCGTCACCTCACTGGTCTCGACGCCGGCCGCCTCGGCAAGCGCGGCGCCTATCTCCGCACCCGTCTGAACACTGTCCACCTGCCCCTGGATGCGCATCACACGGCCGCCTTCGGCGGTTGTGGCCTCCTGGTACTTCTCACCTTCGCTCTCACCGAAGTCGGCCATGACAGCGGTTGCCTGCTCGATGGTGAAGTCCTGCGAAGGAACCTCCCATACGGAGCCTCCCTCGAAATCAATGCTCAGGTTCAGGCCTTTCGTGGCCACAGATCCCACTGAGATCATCACCAGGATGAGCGACACGATGGCCGTGAATCTGGTGACTTTGGGGAAGTCAATGTCGTTGGTTCCCCGATACAGCCTTGCGAAGAAACCCATCCTCAAGCTCCCTTCGCCGTGGCCAGGACAACCTTTTGCTGGGTTGCCTCCGGAAGATCATCAATCGGTATGCCGAGTTTGCGGGGCTGTCGCCCGAAGGACGACGTGCTCAGCGCCAACACACCGGGCCGCAACACGAAGTAGGCGGAGAAGAGGTCAAGCAAAGTGGCTGCCCCCAGGTAGAAGGCGAAACCGCGCACCGGACCTATGGAGAGCCAGTAGAGCACCGCTGCGCCGATCAGCGAGGACGTGTCCGCCTTCACGATCGTGGAGTACGACCGGCTCATCGAGCGCGATGCGACCGAACGCAAGGTGGATCCCCCGCGGACGTCCTCCTTCAGACCCTCGAAACTCACGACACTGGAGTCGATCGCGATACCGATGGACACCACGAGGCCGACGACGCCGGCGAGGGTCACCGTGGCACCGACCCAGCTCATGATCACCCAGAGCAGGGTGGCTGAAGTAGCGAGGCTCGCCAGGGTGATGAGGGCCAGCATCCGGTAGTAGAGGAAAAGATACGCGAACACGGCAGTCAGGCCGATGAGACCGGCCACGATGCCGGCAGTGAGTGCTCCCCGACCAAGTGTTGGTGACACCGTTTCGGCCTGCTGGGCTTCCAGCTCGATCGGCAGTGAGCCGTACCGCAATGCAACGGCCACAGCCTGAGCGCTTTCCTGATCGAAATCGCCGGTGATCTCAACTGCGTCGCGGCCATAGGAGGCCTGCTGGATCGCCGGGGCCGTCAGGATCTCCGAGTCCAACACGATGGCCAGGCTGCCGACGGTCTGACCGGAAGCGGGCGGACACAACGGTTGACCGGCGTTGCAGGTCGCTGCGGCGGCGTTGAACAGGTCGATGCCGTCGGCACCATCCTTGAACGTCGGCTGCACCGTCCAGAGTCCCGCCTGGTTCAGGCCGGCCGTCGCGGTCTCAACCGCCTGACCAGTGACAATTGTGGGGCCGAGCACATAGGCATTGTCCTCGCCGTCAACCAGCGTGACCTCGAGTTCGGCCTTGTCATCCGCCTTGGGTGTGGCCACCGCTGCTGCCAGCGTGGCTTCCCCTTGGCCCCACTCGGCGAAACGTTCATCGTTGACGTCGATGCCCCACTCATTCGCAGGGACAATCGGCGCTTCGGGATCGGCCTCGGGATCCAGGGCAGCTGTCTCCTGGTCGATCACGTCCTGGGCGGTCACTCCGTCAGGAACTCCCAGATCGGTTCGGAGTTGTTCGGTCTGATCGGCCAGTTGCTGGCGCTCCTCCTCGGATGGAAGCGGTCCAATCGCAGAGAGAACCGGCCGGAAACGCAGTTCAGCGGTCTGGCCAACCAGCTCCAGAACTTCCTGCTGGTTGGTGGCACCCGGGATCTGAACCGTGATCGTGTTTCCCTGACTGGACACCTCGGGTTCGGACACACCTACCGCATCCACGCGCTTGCGAATGATCGCAATTGCCTGATCGATTTGTTCGTCGGTCACGTCATCGGTCACTTCACCGTCTTCAACGGGCTGAAGATTCACCGACACGCCCCCCTGAAGGTCGAGACCCAACTTCGGGGACTTGCCCGCAGCGATCGTGGCAATGAGCAGTGCCAGGGCAATACCCATGACCACCAGCATCGCCCGAAGGGGCTTCTGCTTCACGGAATCAGCTCTCTTCGGATTTCGCGCCACCACCGAAGAGTGATGACCAGCCCGACTTGCTCCCTGACGACTTGGCATCGCCGCCATCAGGCTCGGTCTTTCCGCTCAGGGCTGACTTGGAGAAACGTATGACCACGTCGTCGTCCACCTCGAGGTGCACCTGATCATCTTCCAGGAAATTGATGGTGCCGATGATGCCCCCGATCGTGACCACCTCATCACCCTCGGAGAGGTTGGCCGCCAACTCAGCCTGCTTCTTGCGTTGCTTTCTCTGCGGCATGACCGTGAGATAGATGATTGCTGCGACGGGGAGCAGCAGGATGAGTAGGCCGAAGGAATTGCCGCCCTCTTGGGCCAGAAATCCGCTCCCGAGGAAACTGAGGTAGCTCACAATCGGGAAATGATACGGCCCGACGGGGCTGAACGGGAATCGGGCCCCATATCAACCTCCAGGAGCGAAGGATGCGTGGGAGATCTCGAGTTCGCGGGCCACTTCCGAAAGTCGCTGCTCCGCTATTGCAAGACGGACGCGAACCATCAGATCCATCATCCAGGTGAGGTTGTGAATCGTGCACAAAGTTGCTCCGGCGGGCTCCCCGACAGACATGAGATGCCGCAGATAACCGCGGCTGTAGTTCCGGCACGTCACACAACCGCACTCGGCTGCCACGGGCTCGTCACTCGCGGCGAACTCGGCCCGTTTGATGTTCAGGCGACCAGCGTCGACGAGCAGCGTGCCGTGTCTCCCAAGCCGGGTCGGCAGAACACAATCGAACATGTCCACGCCGCGCCTGACTGCCTGCACCATCGACACCGGGTCCCCCACTCCCATCAGATAACGCGGCTGGGACTCGGGAAGCACCGAAAGTGCAGCATCGAGAGCCGGCATCATCTCCTCGCGGGTCTCTCCAACCGACAGTCCACCCACGGCGTATCCATCAAAGTCCAGCGCCACGGTCAGCTCTGCGGAACGAACACGCAGATCACGGTCGGTGCCGCCCTGGACAATCCCGAACAGAGCCTGGTCCCCGGTTCGGTGGTGACTCGTTCTTGCGCGTTCAGCCCAGCGAGCCGTGCGATCCACCGCAGCTGCAAGGATCTGGCTGCCCGCCGGCAGTGCGGCACAAACGTCGAGGACCATCTGGATGTCCGCGCCGAGCAGCTCCTGGGTGTGCACTGCCGATTCCGGTGTAAGGAGGTGACGGGATCCGTCATAAGTCGATTTGAACTCGGCGCCCTCATCTGTGACCGAAGGGTCAAGCGAGAAGACCTGGTACCCGCCGGAGTCGGTCAGCATGCAACGATCCCAACCGGTGAACGCATGAAGTCCCCCGAGTTCGGCCACCCGTTCGGCACCCGGTCGAAGCATCAGGTGATATGTGTTTGCGAGCATCACATCGGCGCCCGAACCGTCGGCAGCGTGCAGCCCGGACAATTCGTGGGTGGTCAGGGCTCGAATCGTTCCCCGGGTTCCCACAGGCATGAAGGCTGGAACAGCGAACGATCCTCGTGATGTCTGCACACTGCCCACCCGGGCCGCACCGTCAGTGGCTTCCACATCCACGCAGAGTTTCACTTCTGGTCTCCCCCCTGCGATCTCCACGCACCATCCAGCAACCGCGCTCCATCCGGCAGCCGCGCTCCATCCAGCAGCATTGCGTCTCCGAAGCTGAGGAACCGGTACTGCTCCCGTGCGGCCACGGCGTAGAGATCCCTCCAGGCCGGTCCGTGGAAGGCTTCCACCAGCGCGAGAAGCGACGAACGAGGCAAGTGGAAGTTGGTCAACATGAGGTCCACGACGGCGAAACGGTAACCGGGCGTGATGAACAGATCGGTTCGACCCGACAACGGAGAATCCCGGTCTTCGCGGGCATCGCCGGCTCCGGAACCACTTCGTTTCGCCGCCACTGACTCCAGAGCACGCACCGTGGTGGTCCCCACTGCCACCACTCGGCCGCCCGCTGCTGCGGTCGCGCAACACTGTTCCCACGTCTCGGCCGGGACTGCGAAGCGCTCGGTGTGGATTTCGTGATCCTCGAGCACATCGGTGACTACCGGCCGGAAGGTGTCCAGCCCCACCACGAGCTCGACTTCGGCGGTCCTGATCCCACTCAAGACCAGACTCGCGAGGAGTTCCTCGGTTATGTGGAGTCCGGCAGTGGGTGCGGCGGCAGAGCGGGCATCGCGGGAGAATGTGGTCTGGTAGCGCTCGGGATCGACAAGACGCTCGTGGATGTAGGGCGGAAGCGGCATCTCGCCGGCCGTTGAAAGCCTGGCAAGCAGTTCATCCCGGTCCCTGACCTCGGGGCGAACAAGCCGTCGCCCGGCACCGAGGTCCTCTCCCATCACAAAGCGCAACTCACCGTTCGTCGAATGAACGGTGTCGCCAACCGCGAGCTTCCTGGATGGGCGGCACAGTGCCTCCCAGAGTCCGTCACTTCGTTCCTCGAGGAGCAGGATCTCACCGGCACCGCCCGTGCGCCGTTCCACTGCAACTCGCGCCGGGATCACCCTTGTGTTGTTGAAAACGACAAGATCCCCGGGAAGCAGGAACTCACCCAGGTCTCTCACCTGCCGGTGACTGACCTCACCGCCAACCGCCACGAGCAGTTTCGCGGCGTCCCGCGGTTCCACGGGATGCTGGGCGATGAGGGAAGGCTCGAGCGGATACTCGAGCGAATCAGTCCTCACGGTCCCAGACTAAACATCCATGGAGCGGACCACAGGATCCGTCGGCGGGCATGACGACACAGCCGAGCGCATCGAACGACCGCATCGAAGAGGTCCCGGCCTCCGAGGCGGCGTCATATTCACTGAGCCCAGCTACCCGATGTTGGAAACGATTGGTCGGCAATCACGGTCGGGAAAGAGGACTTGCGCCGGTAACCAGAACAACCTTGCCGGCGTGTCCGCTGCGCTCGAGCATCTCGTGGGCGCGTGCCGCCTCGGCCAAGGGCATGCGCTCCGCTACGACCGGCTTGATCCTGCCCGCGGCCAGCGAATCGAGGAGCTCCGTCAGTGTCTCGCGGTACCACTCGTTGTGGGCCTTGGCGAAGGTGCCCAAGGTCGGACATGTCGGCACCTGCTTGCCGTCGGGAATCAGCTTGAGGAAAACCATGATCAGCATGCTGAACGGGCCGATCAGCAGACCCTTCTTGTTCGTCGCGGCCGAGCCCAACCACACCAGCCGGCCACCCTTACCCAGAACCCGATATGAACGCCAGAGGTGCCTGGCGCCACCGACCGGGTCGATCACGACGTCCACACCATCGCCGGTCAGGCTGCGGATGCGCTCGACGAAATCCTCGGTGCGGTAATCGATCGGCGTTGCTCCAAGTGCGGACACCAGCTCGTGATTGTGTCGGGACGCCGTGCCGTACATTTCCAGCCCGGCCAGCTTGCCGAGCTGGAGCAACGCGGTCCCCACGCCTCCCGCTGCACCGTGAACGAGGACGCGCTCGCCGCTGCGTACCCCGCCGATCCGGTGCAGGTGCAGGTGAGCAGTGAGGTAGTTGACCACCACACAGACCACCTCGGCAGGATCCAGGCCCGGGGGGACAGGCACCAACTCGCCCGCGGGCAGGCACACGAAATCCGCGTAGCCGCCACCGACACCAAGAGCCCACGTCCCGCCTGCGACCGTCTGCCCCGGCTCGAGCGAGGTCACTGCGCTCCCCAGCTTGTCAACTGTGCCGACGACGTCCTCGCCCAGGGTGAACGGCACGCGCGGACTCCCCGGGAGCCGACGCCAGCGGCGGTAGATCAGATCGAAGGCGGAGACCCCGGCGGCCTGGACCTTCACCCGGACTTCACCGGCACCGGGTTCGGGAAGATCCTCTTGCACCTCCTGCAACACCTCCGGCCCGCCATGGCGCGACACGACGA
This sequence comes from Actinomycetes bacterium, assembly GCA_030621865.1. Taxonomy (GTDB): domain Bacteria; phylum Actinomycetota; class Acidimicrobiia; order Acidimicrobiales; family Microtrichaceae; genus JAHRAZ01. Next base: position 5,130 of record JAUXGW010000018.1, on the reverse strand, counting down.
CGCGATGGTTCTTCTCCTCGTTCTTCTCGCTGTTCATGGCCTTGTTCGTGGCGTGTTCATGGCCTCGTTCATGCAGACTCCCGGGGCAGGCAGATCAGGGTTCCCGACAAGCGCTGACCCCGCTACACGCCCATGGAACGACCGATGATCTCCTTCATGATCTCAGTTGTCCCGGCATAGATCGTGCTCACGCGGGCATCGGTGAATGCACGGGCAATCGGGTACTCGTTCATGTAGCCGTAACCACCGTGCAGCTGCACGCAGGTAGTCGCCACGCGGCCCTGCAGTTCGGTGCACCACCACTTGGCCATCGACGCCTCCTCGGCGGTGAGTTCGCCGGCGTTGAGGGCCATGATGCAGCGATCGATGAAACTCTCGGCGATCGTGACCTCGGTCTCCATCTCCGCCAGTTCGAATCGACTGTTCTGGAAGCTGCCGATCGGTTGGCCGAACGCCTGGCGTTCCTTGGCGTACTCCAGGGTCAGATCGAGCATCGCGCGGGCGTGCGCCACTGCGGCCATCGCCACCGACAGGCGCTCCTGGGGAAGATTCTTCACGAGCAGCGAAAAGCCTTCCCCTTCGTTCCCCAGGAGGTTCTCCACCGGAACCCGCATCTCCGTGAAGAACATCTCCGCGGTGTCCTGTGAATGCATGCCGAGCTTGTCGAGATTCCGCCCTCGCTCAAAACCTTCGGTGTCGGTCTCCACCACGAGCAAGGACATTCCCTTGTGTTTCTGCGAGGGATCGGTCTTCACTGCGACGACAACAAGATCGCAGTTGATCCCGTTGGTGATGAAGGTCTTGGAACCGTTGACAATGTATTCATCGCCGTCGCGAATGGCAGTGGTCCCCATCGACGCCAGATCCGATCCGATTCCGGGCTCCGTCATTGCGATGGCTGTTATCAGCTCACCACTCGCGATCCCGGGCAACCAGCGCCGCTTCTGCTCCTCGTTGCACCAGTGATTGAAATACGGCAGGCAGATATCGGTGTGAAGCGTCAGGCCCAGGCCTGCCGCGTACAGATCCGCTTTGCAGAGTTCTTCCACAACCACATAGTTGTAGCGGAAGTCGTCCACTCCGGGGCCGCCGTATTCCTCGGGCACCTGCATGGCCAGGAATCCGCTCTCGCCGGCCTTGGCAAAGACTGATCGATCGATGATCCCGGAGGATTCCCAGCGGTCATGGTGAGGGACCATTTCCCGCTCCAGGAAGGTTCGGTAGGCCTCCCGGAACATTTCGTGTTCTTCGGTGTATATATCGCGCTTCATTGTCAAGAATGGTGGCTGTCAGGAATGGTGGCTGCAAATGCCCTGTCACGGCAACCAGATGAGGTTCTCCAGGTGTTCAACGCCACCGGAGCGTGGGGCGGGGAAGTCATTCACGGAAGTCGAACAGTGCCGCTTCGCCCGCGGGAATCGAGGAGGCAGGCGGGATGAGACCTAAGTGGCGCCACGCTGCCGCGGTGGCCATTCGGCCGCGAGGAGTCCGCTGGAGCAGTCCGTTCTGGATCAGGTAAGGCTCGTAGACCTCTTCCACCGTTTCGGTCGGTTCGGACACGGCGATCGCCAACGTGGACAGTCCGACCGGTCCCCCACCGAAGTGCTCACAGATCGCCTTGAGGATCGACCTGTCGACCTTGTCGAGACCTTTGTCGTCGATTCCGAACAACTCGAGGCCTTCACGGGCCTCCGCCGCGCCGATCGAGCCATCACCCTGCACCTCGGCGACATCGCGGACCCGTCGCAGCAAGCGGTTCGCAATGCGAGGTGTGCCCCTGGATCGCCCAGCGATCTCGTTGGCTCCCTCAGAATCGATGTCGGCTCCGATGATCTCCGCCGCGCGCACCACGATGGAACGAAGATCGTCGGTTTCGTAGTACTCGAGCCTGGCCACCAGGCCGAAACGGTCACGCAACGGCCCGGTGACAAGCCCCGTTCGTGTGGTGGCGCCAACCAGACAGAATCGAGGGAGATCGAGTCGTATCGAGCGGGCCGCCGGACCCTTGCCCAGCACGATGTCGAGTTCGAAGTCCTCGAGGGCCGGATACAGGACTTCCTCCACCGATCGCGACAATCGATGTATCTCGTCGATGAAAAGAACGTCGCCTTCGCCGAGTTTGGTGAGGATGGCCGCCAGATCCCCCGGCCGTTCCAGGGCCGGTCCGGAAGTGATCTGAAGTTCGGCGTGCATCTCCGCGGCCACGATTCCGGCCAGAGACGTCTTGCCAAGCCCGGGAGGACCGGCAAACAGGAAATGGTCCGGTGGTTGGCTGCGGCGGCGCGCCGCCTCGAGGATGACCCTCAGTCGGGCCTTGAGTTCTGATTGACCGATGAACTCGTCCAGGTTCCGCGGGCGGAGCGACGGCACGGGCCCTACCGAAGGATCCTCCGTCTCGGTGCGTGCAGGCTCCGTTGTGTCTGGCCCGGAAAGTTCCGCTTCGCTGTCCTCGGACGAGGAGGGAGCGGGATCGAGCAGTTCGTCGCGTGCCATCAGACGGCCGCCAGTATCTGCAGGGCTTGTCGAATCATGTCCCCGGAGTCATCTCCGCGGTCCAACTTCGGCAGCACCGTGGTGATTTCGTCGGTCCCGTAGCCGAGTCCCGCGAGAGCCTCCCTGACATCCTCGAACGCCGAAGAAGCTGCCGGCTCACCGTCGGTGGAGAGACTGGCGAGATCCACCTCACCCACGTCGAGGCGGGATTTCAACTCGATGAGCAATCGGGTGGCGGTCTTCTTGCCAACTCCCGGAACCAGGCAGAGTGCCCCGACATCGTCGGTAGCGACAGCGGAAGCCAACTGATTCGGGTCGTGCACAGCCATGATCGCCAATCCGAGCGAGGGTCCGACACCGTGTGTTCCGATCAACGTCTCGAATACCCGGCGGTGATCAAACGAAGGGAATCCGTACAGGACCTGCGCATCCTCGCGCTGGTGATGATGGGTATGCAGGAATACCTCCTCACCCACCCGAGAATTGCCGATCGCATCCGGGGTGGCCTGGATGCGATACCCGATACCGCCGACCTCCACGAGCAACTCACCATCTCGGCGATCAAGGAGTTCACCCCGCAACGAACCAATCACCGCAGCACCGCCCGGACTCGCGGCCCAGTCATCGCGATGTGCGTGATTGCGACCGCCGCCGCGTCCGCAGCATCGGCAGGTCTGGGAGGATCGGGTAATTCCAGAAGGGTTTGAACCATGGTCTGAACCTGTTCCTTGTCGGCGCCGCCGTGGCCGGCGACCGCATCCTTGACCTCGTTGGGAGAATATTCGGCGACATCGAGTCCGCGACCCGCTGCTTCGGACATCACCACTCCGGCCGCCTGCGCCACGCCGATGGCGGTGGAGACATTGACCTGGAACAGCACCCGTTCGATGGCGACTGCCTGTGGCGAGAACTCGTCAATGATTTCGCGAATGTCGCGAGCCACTTCCGCCAGCCTTTGCGGAACCGCATCGTCAACGGCAGTCCGGATAACCCCGAGAGCCACTGCGGTGTTGCGACGGCCATCGGTTCTGATCACGCAATAGCCGCACCGGGAAAGGCCCGGGTCCACACCCAACACGAACACAGGTTCGACTGTACTCGGCCCTGGATGCACCGCTGGTGGATACCCGGGTCTCAGACGGCAGGCCCGGAGTCCTAATCAATCCTGGAGACTCGCCATCACGTCATCGGTGATGTCGGCATTCATGTGGACATGTTGAACGTCGTCAAGATCGTCGAGGGCCTCCAGCAACCGAATCACGGGTTTGGCATCCTCGGCGCTGGTCAGCTCCACGGTCGAGGTGGCCACCATGGTGAGATCCGATGACTCCACCGGCATCCCGGCCTCTTCCAGTGCCTCACGCACGGAGTTGAGCTCGGCTGGTTCGCACGTGACGGTCCACAGGTCGCCATCGCCACCCGCCACGTCCTCGGCGCCGGCTTCGAGGGCCGCCTCCATCACATCGTCCTCCGACACCGACGCACCGAGTAACACCAGCCCGCTGCGCTCAAATTGCCACGCAACCGCGCCGGGCTCTGCCAGGGAGCCACCAAGCTTGGAGAATGTTGAGCGGACGTCCGAGCCAGTGCGATTCCGGTTGTCGGTGAGGGCCTCCACAAACAGGGCGACTCCCGCAGATCCATATCCTTCGTAGGTGACTTCTTCGTAGTTGACACCCTCCAGCTCACCGGTGCCGCGCTTGACGGCGCGGTCAATCGTGTCGAGCGGCACCGATGCATCACGAGCCTTCTGGTACATGGTGCGAAGGGTGGCGTTGGAATCGAGGTCGCCTCCACCGTTGCGGGCAGCCACCTCCACCTGACGGATGAGCTTGGCAAAGAGCTTTCCGCGCTTCGCGTCAGCGGCACCCTTCTTGTGTTTGATGGTTGCCCACTTGGAATGTCCGGACATCACTTACCTCTGGGTATCGCGAGAAACATCTCGTGCAGTCTGGAATCGGCTGAGAGTTCCGGGTGGAACGTGGAAACCAGGACCGACCCGGACCGTACCAGCGCCGGACTGCCCTCGAGCGCAGCCAGGGTTTCCACGGAATCGCCGCAGGCCACGATTCGTGGAGCACGGATGAACACAGCATGAAACGGGGAATCGAGGTCCACGATCTCGAGATCCGTGGAAAAGGATTCCCGCTGGGTGCCGAACGCGTTGCGCTCCACGGTGATGTCCAGTGCGTCCAGGACATGCTGATCTGCTCGGCCGCCGCAGAGACAGCGAGCAAGAAGTATCGCTCCCGCACAAGTGCCGAACACGGGTTTGCCCGAGTCCAGATATTGCTTGAGCGGAGTGAGCAATTCGTTGGTCTCCGCCAGCAGCGACATTGTGGTGGATTCTCCACCGGGAATGATCAGCCGATCGGTCTCGCCGAGATCCTCCGCCCTGCGAACCTCGATCGCAGCTGCCCCCAGCGATTCGAGAACCCGGCCATGCGCGGCGAAAGCACCCTGAAGGGCCAGAACCCCGACTTTCATCGCAGCCCCGCGAAAACCCGGCGAGCCCCCCGAGTCGACGGGTATGGCAGCAACGTGCCGGACACCGAGGTGCCTGAGACGACGATGTCAGTAACTGTGGTGTCCAGATCTGCAGTACTCAACAGCGCGTCCCGCCGGAGCACTCCGGGT